>DATKWE010000156.1:0-3690 GCA_035529735.1 Desulfobacterales bacterium
TTTAATTTGTAGTTTAGATTCGATTCTTCCGATCTCACGTGCCGCTTGCACAACAGGCAAATCTAACAGCCGCATGGCCTCGTTCGGGTTTTGACCGAAATAAAGAGCAAGGTCAACAAACTGATCACTGTCAACTACCAGGTCTTCAAGCCCAATCGGAATGTAAGCTTTTTTAAGAAAGTCCGGGTCCTTGACGGTTTCAGCGGCAACAATCGTGTCTACCTTTCTGTTTTGCTCGGCAATTCTATCCTGCTGGGTCTTTTCCCTGCTTGTTTTCTCGTAGCCCTCCATCTTGCGGTCTGTTTTCCAATCCGTTAAAGCTTCCACAAAGTCGTTATAATCCTCAAAGTCTGCCTCTAACGGTTTTTGTGAAACTTCTGCGGGTGGCTCCGGCTTTTTTTCTTCAACCGGTTTTTCTCGCTCCTTGCGCCTTAATTCGCGTTCTGCATAAGCGAGTCTTGCCTGTAGCTTTTGGTGGTCTTCAAAAGACACCGTTTTCTCGGTTTCTTCAGCCTCTTTTTCGGCTTCGGGGGATTCCGGTTCCGCTCCGCCTTCCGGCGGGGTTCCTTCGACTTCTTCTCCGCCATCTGGCGGGGTGCTGAGTTCTTCGTCTGGCATTTGCCGTGGTCTCCTATTTAAAGGGTCAAATAAAAAAGCCCCGACCAACAGCGACATGCTGCCAATCAGGGCTTTCGAGTTCTTGAATTATCCCTACAAAATTATACTGCTTTTAGTTTATCACATCTAACTGTATCAGATTTGATACACATTGTCAAGTTTGCATTTGAAATGCCGCCCTTAAAGAAATTTATCTGGATGGAACCCGTTTTTTTACTGGTAATCCATTCAGTTATTAAAGCTATGATTTCTTTTAGGGTCATTGTGGTGATTCCGTTTGAGCCATAGCGGTAATACTGTCCCGAATCTCTTTCATAAACGTTGTATATTCCGCCATTTGATTGCCGCGCTCTTTGCTTTCAGCTTCGGCAAGCTGTGTAATCGCCTTAACCTGAGCTTCAAACTCTTTTCTGTCTTCAGTTCTCATGTCAATGACAAGTTTTCGCATCTCGACCAACATCTTCGGGTCAGGTGGCGTTTCCGGATTTTGAATCTTTTCAATACGCTTCATAATCTCATCCGCACCTGGAATGTCAAGATTTTTAATTAAGATATCCGCGGTCGCCAACCCAATTTGAGGTACAGACTGAATTAAATCCAAAATCATTGCAGACGCTTCCTGTCTTTGGGTGGTGTAAGATGGTCCGATTGTCACAACAACATCATACTTGCCAACGGTTAAATCGTTTATGTACTTGCTGACTTCCTCGCGGTATGAAACCATTTCTTCGTCAACAGGCCCAGACTCCCTCATTGCCTGGCCATTTGGAGTGGCGTTTATCGGAACGCTCATTTCCCGGCCATCCTCGCCGGTGATTCTGATAATTCGCTCTGTATCATAAACGTGTGGAATTAAATCTATTATTATCTTCGTACTGTAGGTAAGGGCATTCTGGAACTTATCGGTAAAAGTGTAACTTCCAATAGATCCCTGTCTTTGTCTTGCGGTAATCGCCCTGCCGCTTTTTTCCTGTCCTTGATCTCCCAGTGAAGCCGAATAAATGCCCATCGAAGCCATAATATCATGTTCCATGCGCCCTAATTCGTTTGCGTGGGCGCTCGACATCTGCGGCGGCATCTCTCTTGTGGGCTTGGCTCCAGGTACGTTCGGGTCGGGTTCATAAAGAAGATAGGGATAATTTTTAGTGTGTGCGCTATTCCATTGGGCCTGGTGCTCGCCAATCATCTTAGGCGTCACCATGTACGGTGATTTCGGGGTAAGCGCGATGGACTCAGTGGTGGCAGTGTTCCAGTAATTTAACATCTGCTGCGGTCCCTTGGCAAACCTGACCATACCACGTGATTTGAATTTCCCTTTTATGTTTACTTCTTTTCCAGTCTCAACTATAATGGGAATGTATTTTGATGGCCAGTCATCATACGGACCTTCGACAAACTTGTTATAATTCATTATCCCCCATTTAACCTTATCGACTTCTTTCTTTTTTGTATCCAGAATCTCATAGGGGCCTTCTATCTTTTCTAAAGAATCTACGGTTAAAGCCACAGGATTTCCATCCATATCAACTTTTTGTATCCGATAAAATTCTTTTTCAACCTTTTCTTTCCACCAATATTCGGCAACCCTTACCGTTTCATCGGTTCGCCAGCCATCCATCGACTGATCATCTTTATCCCAATTCGCAACCTCATGGTTCGGGTATTTGTTTTTATATTCACGGTTTGACATTTCCTCGGTTACAAAAAAATAATTTGAATCCGACTTATCTTCTTTTTTTGCGTCCGGATCCCAATAAACAGAAAGAACATTTGGTATCCTGTTTACTTTAATGCACCTTATGAAAGGATCGTCAAGGTCATCTTCAATATCTATGCGCCATGCGCCCCTGCCCCCAAATAAAGTCGATACGTGAGAGTGGGTATATGCGCTTGAAGCGGTTGAATCATATTGAATGTGACGAATGATACCTCCGATTATCGTGGCGGTCTTGGGATCGGACAAGGAGTCCACACCACGAACTTTAGCGCTGGGCTTCATCTGCCTGAACTCGCCCTCGACCTGATCTATTTTTTCAGGAATCTTGTTTGTTACCAGACACGGCCTCGGGGGATTATCACCCTCCCTTTCCCTCCTGACGTTCTTATCCCACTGACACCCATCGTCATTAACACCGAACGAAACGTCCTCCTCGATTAATTTCCTTTCGTCACGGTCACTGTCTTTTGCGGCGTTAAACCGCTCCCTTGCCAGTGTTACTATTCCTTCGTTTTTTGTCATATCGCCATCCAGCTTCCGCTATTTACCTCAGAAGTTTGATTGTATCTAACTTTCCTTACATTCGGCACTATAATGGTTTTAGAACCCTCGTTATCCATATTATCGGCGTTAATGGCAATGTATCTGGTACAATCGCCACCATGAGCAGCAGTGTTTCTAACCGGAGCCGTTTCTGCTCCTGTAGTTTTATTGACATTTCGCCTATATCTTTTCAGACACTCAACCAGCCTGTGTGAGTACTCCGTATGTTTAACTTCGTTTTCGCCCGGGATTGTTTTGGGAGGTTCCAAAGCGCCACATTTTGATTTATCAAAATACATCTTGTGGAACGCCATTCGTGTTATTTTTATTCCTTGTTCAACCGTCAAATCCACAATTTCCGTTTTAGGAACAACGTCCCATCCCAATTTTTCCAATATGTCACACGTGCTTTTTCCACCGCTGTTTAAAGTTTTAGAAAAACCGTCAGCATACGGCAACCACACCCTGCCCCAATCGTAAGGACGCTTTTTTAGTTCGTTTGATAAAATATCCAGCCTCGTTTGATTAAATTCAAGATATTCGATGATTCTTATTTCAGACAAATGTTTTTGGACTAAACTTGCCGCCAAACTATCGCCCCATCCCAAATCTAAAACAACATGAACCTTTAACATGGGTTCGTGAGGAATGTTACAAATCCTTCTGTTTACCTCTGCCTCTTGAATTTGTTTGAAGAAAATTGCGCCTTCGACCGCCGGCTTGCACTTTCCCTCCCAAATGTTATCATAATTATCCGGATCATTTTTTAAACAATATTGCCTTCGAGCTTCAAGGATTTTCGGAAACCAGGG
>DATKWE010000157.1:0-6554 GCA_035529735.1 Desulfobacterales bacterium
TTTTCAGCCCTCGAGATCCAGGGGGCCGGTCCTCGGGTCTGCCGGGGCGGACACCACTTTTTTATGACGCGTCAGAAGCATAAACAGAACCAGACAGAGCATCATCATGACGGCCCCTGCCGGAAACACGTTGCGGAGCCGGGAAACATCCATCATTAAACCCGCCAGTAGCGATCCGGCCAGCATCCCCAGACTGTGGGCCATTGCCAGAAGGCCCATGACCGACCCCATGCCGTCGATTTCACCGCCTTTCAGAACCGCCAGTGCCATCAATGCCGGCATTGAAACACCGCCGCCAAGGCCGAACAATATGCTGGCCGACAAAAGATCCCCGTAGCTGTCTGCCCAGTCAAAAGAGAAAATCGCATAGGTGATGATCAAACCTCCGGCCGCAACCATCATTTTCCGGTTCACCCGGTCTGCCATGAGCCCCATGGGAACGTGCAGCAATCCGCTGGAAAAGACGCCGATGGCCACCAGAATTCCGATGGAGGAACTCGAAAGTGAAAACTCTAAATCGGCCAATACCGGAAGAAAACTCCAGATGACCCCGATACACGCCGCATAGGCAAGTCTGAAGAAAAAAAGTCCGGCCATTTCCTTGTCCTGGAGCACCCATTTCCATGCCAACGGCTCAATGCCCCGGCTGACAACCCGCTCTGATTTTGTGGGGGGAAGCAGGAAGAAGCTCAGCATAAAACCTAGAAACGTCAGAAATCCCATGGATGCAAAGGCGGTGTCCAGGCTGAATCGGTCACGGATTATGCCGCCGATGAGGGGGCCGATGCTCAGTCCCATGAACATGGACATATTGAACAATCCCATTGTGAAACCTTCACGGCCGGCCGGCGTGATATCTCCCACATAGGCCTGAACGGCCGGCATTATCATGGCGGATGCGATACCTTGAAGAAATCTTAGGGCAATCAGGGATTCGACACTGTTTGAGAGTATGAACGCCAGTGAAACGACGGTATAGGCGAAAAGTCCTGCAACGATAAACGGCTTTCGCCCTTTTTTGTCGGATTGCCTGCCGAAATACGGAAGCAAAAAGGTTCTGGAAATGGAAAACGCGCCGAATATCAAACCGATGTACAGGCCGCTGGCCCCCAGATCGTGGGCGTAGATGGGAAGCAGGGGAACCACGATTCCCACACCGGTGACGGTACCGAACATGGAAAAGAACAGGATGGCAAAAATGGATTTGTTCAGTTTATTCATAAAACAGAAATTATTGGCCACCAAGGCACTAAGAAACAAAGGATATATATTATTTCATGAGCAATTCGGGTCTTACGCGTTTTTAAAGTCCGCCAGGGTGGATTCCACAAGGTCTCGGATCTCCAAAAGCCTCGATTCCGACATGGCTTCAAAACGGAGCACAAGGGCCGGCTGGGTGTTGGATGCACGTACCAGACCCCACCCGTCATCAAACAAAACACGGACGCCGTCGATGTCGATAACGTTGTGATCCTTCCGGAAAAATTCGGTCACTTTCTCCACCAGGGCAAACTTTTTATTATCCGGACATTCCACGCGTATTTCGGGGGTGGAATAGGTCTTGGGGACACCGGACAAAAGGTCTGATATTTTCAATCCGGTTCGGGTCAATATTTCAAGGAGCCGGCAGCAGGCATAGGTGGCATCGTCATAACCGAAATACCGGTCGGCAAAAAACATGTGGCCGCTCATTTCGCCGGCCAGTTCCGCCTTTTCGACTTTCATTTTCTTTTTGATCAAAGAATGACCGGTCCGCCACATAATGGCCCGCCCGCCGTGTTTTTCGATGTCATCGTACAGGGTCTTTGAGCATTTTACTTCAGATATGAAGGTTGCCCCGGGTTTCCTTGACAGGATCTCACGGGCAAATATGATCAGCAGCTTGTCTCCGAAGAGGATGTTCCCCTTTTCATCCACAACGCCGATACGATCGCCGTCACCGTCAAAGCCGATGCCCACATCCAATTCCTTTTCCTTGATCAGGGCGATGAGATCCTGCATGTTCTTTTCCACCGTAGGGTCGGCTTCGTGGTTGGGGAATGTGCCGTCCATATCGCAGTAAATATCATATACGTCACAACCGAGCTTCTTGAGTATCGGCACCGCCACCACCCCTGCGGTTCCGTTGCCTGCATCCACGCCCACCTTGATGGGTCCGGCCAGGGTTATGTTGTTCTCCAAAAATTCCCGGTAGGGTGTGACTGCGTCCGCCGTGGAACGGGACCCGTCTCCCGTGACAAACGATTTTTCAGTGATGATCCCGAGAATCTCCTGGATATCCTTCCCGTGGATGGAATCCAAACCGATGCAGAGCTTGAAACCGTTGTATTCTCCGGGATTGTGGCTGGCCGTAACCATCACCCCGCCTTCCCGGTCAAAGTGCTGGATGGAGAAATAGAACACCGGCGTGGGGCATACCCCGATGTCCATGACATCACATCCGGTGGACATCAAACCCTGGATAATCTTTTCAGAATACAGGTCCGACGTCAGTCTGCAGTCACGGCCGACGTTGAGCTTCGAGCATCCGCGCTTTTTGAGATACGTGCCGACGCCCCTTCCAATTAGAACAACATCATCCTCGGTCATATCCTTTCCCGCGATTCCCCTGATGTCGTATTCTCTGAACATTTCCGGATTCATGGACGAACTCCTTTCTTACTGGGTGATCTAATTTTTGGTTCTTCTCCAATTTAGTTGGAGAAGAGGGTTCAAGGGTTCGAGGATTCAAGGGGTCAAGGGTCCCCCGATGACGGGATCTTCGTTTCACTCCGACAAGCGTTTGTTCTCCAACGATTTTATCAGCGCTTTGAGCATCCTTTCAACTTCCTGTGTATCATCCTTCTTTTGGAAATAATTTTGTTAATCTATAAAGATCCAAACAGAGTCTGTACGACTTTTGCCAAACTTTCAGATCTCTTTAATTCTTAAGCATTTCACTCGAATCCTTGACCCCTTGAATCCTTTCCAAATCATCAACTCTTTTGGAGATGATCCTAATTTTTAATTCGATGCCGTATTTAAGAATACCCTTGTAGGGTCATAAAATCGCAACCCAATTTTATGATGTTTAAAAGGGGCCTTTTTTACCTGCTTGACACCCTATTACCATATCTTTATACTCACCCGACGTTTTTTTAACAAGTCAATTCTGATGGCGTCGTAAAAAGTCCCATCTACTACGCCTTGTATATGAACCTTTTTACTTAGCCATCTATAGTTGAATTCATGACTTTTTACGAGATCATCAATTCTGAGGGCCTCGTAAAAAGTCCGATTTTTGCGGTGGGATAAAAGCGTTTGAATGTTATTTCCGACCCTTTCAGGGGCATCATCAAGCCACCTCTTTCAGGGGGGCAATTGGGTATATTGAGCTGAATCAATGACACAAGATTATTCTATCGAGGTATGCAAGACCCTTGCGGCGAGATTTCGTGACGCAGGGTTGCATCGACCCATGCGGGTTGTGCGTTACGATCCGGGCAAAGCGCTCGTTTATGATGTCACCGGAGTTGCCGGAGGAAATCAGGGGCGGGTCCGTGCCATCGTTGAAAAGTTTGTGGGCGGGGGATTTGCCGGACAGGTGTACCGTGTAAAAGTGGTGGAAATCCACGCACAAAATGGGCCCGTCGGCGGACTTGAGGTGGGGGGCACCTATGCGGTGAAAATTCTGATTCCCCCTTCGGGTTTTTCCCGACTGTTTCGAAATGCACTCTATTGGATCGGTTTTCAGGGGCCCTTTCAACTTCAGGTGAATCCGACGGCGGCAAGGGCCGGGGCGTTATGGCAGAAATTCATCCGGCGGGCAGCCGAGATCCGATGGGGGAATGCCCAGGCGGTGGTCGATATCCACGCAACATTTGTGGACCATACACTGGGGAGCTGCGGCGAGTTCAGTGAATGGGTAGAGGGGCGAACCTGGCGTTTAGAGGTCGATGATCGTCTGGATTTCCTGAAACAGTGGCCCCGGGGAAAAGCGGTCGATACCGCCCGGCTCGGTTCGCCGGAATATAGAGCCAAGCGTCAATTTATGCGCGAATTCGTGAATCTGCTGCATGACATAGGCGGGCACGAGTTTGCAAGACAGTATGAGTGGTCCACGTGCAAGAGTCAGCCAAACTGTCTGAAACGAAAGGAAACCGACCCGGATCCCTCGGTTGGATTGGTGGCGGTGGATTTCCGGGCCGGTTTGGCACTGTTGCCGTTTTTGCCCATGAGCCCCGGAGATTTTAAGCTTATTCTCAAAGGACTCCAGCGGGGGAGTCTGGTTCAGTTCGATCGGGGCAGTATCCGAAAACTCGAGGAATTTGTGGAAGAACACCCGGACGATTTCGCGGATATGCGCGAGATGCTCGAGGAACTGAAAGCATCTGAGCGGGTTTACAGAGACTCGGTGCCGGATATAACACACAACCACATTCGATTGCTTTACAGCCGACGGTTGTGGTCGACCATTTTCGACAGCGCGGTGAATGGATGGAAGGTGCGAAATATCGTCGATGATTTCCCGGCGGAAAAGCTTCGCGGCAGCAGGGTATTGGCGGTGTTGTTTTCTTTGATGGGGCTGATACCGTTTATGGGCACGTTCGTTCAGCGGGTTTTGGGACGTTCGGATTGGCGTCAACACTATAAAAGAATGTTAACGAATTGGAATTATTTAAAAAACGCGTTTAAAGGGCGGCGAGCTGAAAAGACCATTGTTTGGCACAGAGCCGGCCGGATCGACGGCAGCGGTGCACCCAGGGTCGCTGAATCGGTCGGGTTGTTTATGGGGCATTTGCCTTTGTCGCTGCTGCCTGTGGGGCTGCACAGATTCATGACGGATCGGGCCTATGCAAAAGAACGTTTGATTCATATCTTTGTTCGACCGGTTCGGTTGTATTTCAACCCGGCGCTTCGTGAGCAATGGCTTCGTGAAATGGTGGCCGAGGGACAGGAACGGCATATTTTAAGTGATGAGGACGCCCGGACGATTCTTTCCCAGGTGGATGAGCCGTTTATACAGAAGTATTTGAAAAGCCTGGCCGTCCATATCTGCACCTTGCCGGTGACACAGGTGGTTTCCGTGCTGGTGGCAATTACATATGTGGTGATGCATCCTGAGATGCCGCGGACACAGGCATGGGGAATCGGACTCGGCATTATCGCATTGTTTCAAGTGGTGCCGATTTCGCCGGGTTCCCTGACCCGCGGACTTTATGTGGTGTACCTGGTGATAAAGGAACGAAATTTCAAAGATTACAACGTCGCGGTATTTTTAGGATTTTTCAAATATATCGGATATCTGGCGTTTCCGATCCAGATGGCATATCGCTACCCTGTGCTGGCCCGGTTTATGGCGGGGTACTGGGCCAATGAATCGGTGCACGTGGTTCCGGTGTTCGGTGAAAGCGGCGCATTGCTGGAGCATTGGGTTTTTCGTTTATTTTACAACTGGCCCCTGACCATACGGCGCCGTATTCGAAAACGCCTCGATCTGCGTGCATCCATAAACAAGCGCTACTGGCACATTGGTTTGTGTGCAATGGCTGCAGCCGGTATATTTGGAATTGCAGATGTTGTCTATTTCAGAAACCTTGGAGAACTGCCCGGTTTAACGACCCTATGGTGGCTTTCGGTTCCCCTACCGATGCTTTGTGGCAGCATCGTAACCCTCGGATGCGGTGGGGCGACCCTGGGAGAGCGGATTTTTGGGGCTGCTGTTTGCGGCGTCATGGCCGGGGTTTTCTATACCGCCGTGTCCGCGGTGCTCGTCCACAGCAATGGAATCTCGGTGGGCGAGATTGCGACAAACGGTTTGTGGCGAATGTTTGTTTTTTCCATGTTTTCAACTTTTGGCGCGATATTTACAGAGTTGAAGCTGCCGGATCCGGATTTAACGTAATGATCCTTCTCCAATTTAGTTGGAGAAGAGGATTCAAGGATTCGAGGATTCAAGGATTCATGGGGTCAAGGGGTCAAGGGTCCCCCGATAACGGGACCCTCCAGATGCGGATAAATCTTCGTTTCACTCCGACAAGGGTTTGTTTTCTAAAGACTTTATCAGCGTTTTTAACGTTCTTTCTATTTCTGAGATGTCTTTAAACAGAGTTCGTATGACTTTTGCCAGACTTTCAACTCTTTGTAATTCTTTAGCATTTGCACTCGAACCCTTGAATCCTGAACCCTTTGGGATCCTACCTCCCCGTTCGACGACTATCGTTTGTATTCCTTGCCGGTATTATGATATACATTACAAGACGTGGAGCAAAAAGACCCCGGGCCGCTTCATCCCGGCTATACCATAGACGTGATTTGGATTTTTGAAAACCATGTTTTGCAACTCCGGACCCATAGAATGGCATCCCGGTTGGGTCCTGGCAACGGCCTTTTTCTTTCTTGGATCTTTTGGCACGCCGGTTCCCGCCGTTTTGACCGACGAGCGTCTTTACGCGCTGAATGTATGTGCCGGCCGTCTGACGTCCAATAACTGGGAAGACTTCATCGGCGACAGCGGCGGGCTGGACTTCAAAGATTCCTATTTGGTAACGGTGGGGTTGGCCCGCCGTATCGGG
>DATKWE010000158.1:0-5394 GCA_035529735.1 Desulfobacterales bacterium
TCCCAGTCCGGTTTTTCCGCTGCCGGTCATGCCGATGATCACCGCATGGGTATTCAGGTCTTTGGAGTCATAGAGGATCAGATCTTCTTTAAGCGTTCGGGACGCCAGATCATATTCCTTGCCGAGATAAAACGCGCCGAGCTTTTCGTAGTGATTTTTCATGGATTCCCTCCATTAAAAGGTTGTCCGTTATTGCTGATTAAAACGCGCTTTTGATGTGAAAGTGTTTAACATTACAGGAAAACAGGATTTGTGTGTCAACAATGAATCCCCGGGAGGTCGCCAACTTATTTTTATTGATAACAAATGAGATTTATTCGTATAATTTTAAATAAAAACTCTATATATTTTTTATTTATTAAGTTCAAAGTAACACGTTGGCTTATTGAAAATACTACGGTTACAATTCATTTTAAATTTCTGATGGAATTAACGGGTTGTTTTTTTAGAGACAGAAAGGAGAACAAAGCACATGAGCAAAACCATGCAACTTACCGTCCAAGTTCGTCCATATTACAAAAAGGACCTGAAAGCGGATTATCCCAAGATTGCCCAAGGCCTGAGTTATATTCATGAGGCATGGGTAGAGGAAGGACCATCTCTCTTTGACATCGTTGGAAGGCTGGACAAACTCCTTTACGAACTGGAGGGGAATCCGCCTTTTAGAAAGATTTTACTCAAGCACCAAGACGAACTCCGTAAGCTTCACAAGGACGTTGAAGCGCATATTGCGGATTGGGAATTGGCCAAAGCCGACAAGGCACTGTATCAGATAGAGGATATCTTTGATAAAATTGAATGGGAATTGGGGTGATGATCTCCGGATCAAGGATGCCTTTAAATTTTGCACAACCTCTCGGCAGCGTTCTCAAGGGTTTCATCTTTTTTTGCAAAACAGAATCGCAATACTTTATGGTCAACTTGACGGTGATAAAACACCGAAGGTGGAATGGACGCCACACCATGCTCTGTGGTCAGCCGTTTAGAAAATTCGACATCAGATTCATCGGAAATTGACGAATAATCTACCATCTGAAAATAAGTGCCGTGGCAGGGCATTGCTTTAAATCGTGAATTTTCGATGAGCGACAGAAATTTATCTCTCTTTTGCTGATAAAATGCCGAAAGATTCAGATAAATATCCTTGTTCTTCATGAATTCCGCATAAGCGTACTGTATGGGCGTATTGGACGCAAATGTCAAAAACTGGTGCACCCTTTGAAATTCTTTAGACAGCGGAGCCGGTGCCAGACAATATCCGATCTTCCATCCGGTGGTGTGATACGTTTTCCCGAACGAGCTGACAACAAAGCTTCTTTCCACAAGCTCCGGATAGCGGGAGATGCTTTCATGTCGAAGGCCATCGAAAATAATATGTTCATAAACTTCATCACTTAAAATCAACACATCCGTATCCAGCAAAATATTTTTAAGTTCGGATATATCTTTTTCCGTGAACACCGCACCGGTGGGATTATGGGGTGAATTCAGAATAATGAGCCTTGTTTTGGGAGACAGGGCGTTCCTGACATCATCCCAGTCGATCCGGTAATCCGGAAACTTGTACGCTACATATACGGGAATGCCGCCGTTCAATTTGATGACCGGCACATACGAATCGAACGCAGGTTCAAGAACGATAACTTCATCACCTTGTTGGACAACAGCGCTGATGGCTGCAAATAATGCCTCTGTCCCGCCGGATGTCACGGTAATCTCAGATTCAGGATCGTAACTGGCGTTATACAGCGCCAGTACTTTTTCCGCAATCTGATCGCGCAGGGCCGCCACACCTTGCATCGGCGCATATTGATTGTGTCCGGAGCGCATATAATTGCCTACCAGTGCCAAAAGATCCGGATGAACATCAAAATCGGGAAAGCCCTGGGAAAGATTTATGGCGTGATGATCGTTGGCCAGCTTCGACATAATTGTGAAAATGGTAACACCGACATCCGGAAGCTTTGATTGTATTTTCATGGTTTATTTGACTCACTTTCGTTTTATACGAAACCGTTTTTTTGTTTCTATAAACCGTTTTCGGCAAGACATCAAGGCGTAACATCGCGGACTATTTAAAAATCGAATATATAGGGAAATGACGTCTGTTTTGAAAAATGAAAAAAACTCTATGTAGGGTCAGATCAAAACCTATCGGTGAAGGATTTTTGAATTTATTACTCAAAAGCGCTGAGCCAAGCGGCGCGTAAAATACTTTTGGGTCCTTCGATTGACATAAATCCATATTCCAGATTATATACCCTATAGCATCTTCTATTATGGGATCGGCCTGGGGTGAGTCGGTGTTCGAAGGAAATAAATCACCCTAAAATGACACCGTTTTTTCAACGTTTTTTGGGATAAAAAGTGAGGATTCAATGCCTTCAGAAAAAGTGCGCGTAACATCGGGCGTCAGCCAGCTGGACCACCTTCTCGGAGGTCTCTTTATCGGAGATAACGTCGTCTGGTATGACGATGCCGGCAGTCTGGCCGCCGTATTCTGCCTGAACTTCATTCAGGCCTCTCAAGCACAAAACAGGCCGCTCATTTACGTCAGCTTCGACCGTTCCCCGAAAAACCTTTTGGAAAAGCTCGGGGCGTTGGCCCAAAACGATCAATTAATCATTCTGGATTGCTTTACATACGGAAAAGGCTCCGGTTCCAAGATTTTTCTCCAGTTTTACGAGAATAAAACGCCCAAGTGGCCCTGCCAAATCATCAGAGTGGACAACCCACGGCAAATCGATCAGGTAATGGATACCCTTTACGGGATTCATGGAACTCTGGTCGGTGACGTTCGATTCGTTTTTGAAAGCCTGACCGGCATGCAGGAATTATGGGGCGGCGAGCAGCATCTGATCAATTTTTATTCTCACTCCTGTCCCCGGCTATATGAGTTAAACACCGTTGCTTACTGGATCATCGAAAAGCGGGCCCATTCTCCCCGTCTAAGAGCCCAGATCAATCAAATCGCCCAGGTTGCTATCGATTTGTCCGTGAAAAGAGGAAAGACATCACTGACGATTCTAAAAGCTGAAAAGCGCGAACTGGATACGATGAACAAGCCCTTCAATTACTGGACCAAAGACCTCAAAATTACGTTCGATTCAGAAAAGCATTCGACCGATTGGTTCAATCTGGGGAAGCGTTTAAAAGAATTTCGTACACGGCGTGGCCTCTCTCAAACAGAGCTGGGAAAACTCGTCGGCGTGACACCGAGCACCATTTCCCAGGTGGAGAGCAACCTCATCTATCCGTCTTTGCCCGCACTTCTTAAAATGGCGGAAGTTCTGGCCATTGAGTTGAGTTCTTTTTTTAGAGAATCTGCAGATATAACCAATCGGATTATTTTTCCTTCGGGGGAAGCAACAGATATGAAATTGCCGAATTTCCCGGGAGGGAATATTCATGCAAAGCTTTTGACACCGGTGGATTTCAAGCCCAAAGCCGAACCTTATCTTCTTGAAATTCCGCCGGATGAAACGTTGAACTCTCATTTTTTCATCCATAAGGGAGAGGAGATCGGCTACTTGTTATCAGGGACGC
This sequence comes from Desulfobacterales bacterium, assembly GCA_035529735.1. Lineage (GTDB taxonomy): Bacteria > Desulfobacterota > Desulfobacteria > Desulfobacterales > UBA11574 > JAAXQD01. The sequence goes on from DATKWE010000158.1 coordinate 3,547, forward strand.
TGCAATTGAAACTGGAAAAGTCCGTATATCACGTCCGTACAGGGGATGTTATTTATTTAACCTCTGAAATTCCCTCACAGTGGGAAAATCCCGGCCCGGATATGGCCAGATTGCTCTGGATCAAGATCAAGTAACACCGCAGTTTCGACAATATTTCCGGCTGTAATCTTTCTGCCCGTTTTACGAAAATAATGCAATTCCACCTTCAATATCCTGATCTGCCTTGGTTTTTCTCGATGTTTAAGCCGGAGTTCGTCATCTCCTCAAAATTCAATTTTAAACGCCTCTGAAGACCAAAATCGTTTTTACCACTATATATTGTAACATTTTTTAATTGACATACAATATGCATCATCCTATACAGTTATAAAATGTGTATATTCTGCTCAGTAATCGGGTGTATGTGTATATTTTACCGGACATATTAAAATTTGTTCATTGAGATACAAAAAATAAACCGATACCGGTTGGTTGCGACGCGATCAATTCACAAAAAAATGGAATTGTTGTCATGAATACGTTTACAGAGTTAATTGACAAAATGTTTACGTTGAAGCAAAGGAAAAAACGGCGATTCAAAGTACAGGACCGCGTATTTGTTGTGTTCGGACCGCTTCTCCACAAAGCAAAGCCAATTATCGATATAAGCATGAGCGGTCTTAGTTATCTTGATAGAGAAAATCAGCCAACAAGATCGTATGGATTAAACATTTTGGCGGATGATTCTTTGTATTTTGATGATAAGATTTCCTTTATGCCCGTTTGGAAATCTGAAACGGTGGATCTTTCTGACAATTCTGATAAAAAAAATCGATATGCTGTTAAATTCAATGGGCTTACGCTCGGACAAAAATCTAAATTGAAAAATTTCATCCGGGCCCACACCACGTCCTGAATCCAGGTCTGACGAACAAAGAAGAAAGGGATTTGTTAGAAAACTAAACCCCAACCCAACAGAATAATAATGAAAATGCTTCTGGAAACAATTCCTTTTACCGCTGAAACAAGAAACATTCTATCTCAAGTATGCGAAAAGCATAATATCAAACAGGTAAGAGAACTCGTTGATATTTATAGACACAAACCGGATTTGTTTTTTGAAGTCAACGGTTTTTCAAAAAAATGTTGGGATGAAATATCAAGCCTTTTATCAGATCCAAGCAACCCATACATGCCCGAAGATTCTGTGATTTCTTTTCAAAAAGCACTGTTAATCGTTAAGCGGAACCATCTGGTCGATGAATTGGCTGAGCTGAGTAAAGAAATACAGCAGATCCGGTAAAATCATATTACTCGAAAAAGCGACCGAACTTTTGGGAAACCCCATCTTAGGGTGATATTTTATCCGATTTTAGACATCCCATATCCGCGGTTTTTCAACCCTTAACCCCCTTGTAACCCACCATTTTTTAATGTATAGGTAAGCGTTGATAATTCTTCCCGTTGCTGTCAGGCGGTGGACATTTTCAAAGAAAACCAAATAACCATAGAAGGTTCTAAACCCTAGATAAAACATCATCATAAAACAAAGACCGGACGACCATGAACGACCCTACATTCATATCGAAGATTGCCCAGGAACGGAACTTAAACGACCATCAGGTACAGGCGGTGGCGTCCCTTCTTGGAGAAGGTGCGACCATCCCGTTTATTGCACGATACAGAAAAGAAGCCACCCAGAGCCTTGATGAAGTCGTTGTCACGGCTATCCGGGACCGGCTGAATCAGCTTCGAGAGATTAGAGATCGCCGGAAAGCCATCCTTAAGTCTCTTGAAAAACACGGCCACCTGACCGATGAGCTTCAGGAACGGGTTCTCGCCGTCGAAACCATGGCGGTGCTCGAGGAC
>DATKWE010000159.1:0-5707 GCA_035529735.1 Desulfobacterales bacterium
TTTAGGAAAAAGGAGCGCTTAATGGAGCGGATACCCAATAAAATCAAACAATGGATCGAAGAAAAAAAAGACCCCAGAAGTGCCCACTGGCAAGGAGGGCTTGAGGAAATACTGAATGTTTTTTCACCGCATATGGAACCCGGCAAATTGATTCCTGTTCAGCCTCTGGAAGACGACGACCTTCCTGTTTTCATGGCCGCTTTAGAGGCGGTTGATCTGAGTCCCAACCTTCATGCCGCTTTTTTACCGCCATCTATTGCCGGATCGGTTACTCCGCCTGAATCCGCGGACGAACTTCAGCGAATCGACAAGGGAAAGCCATCCTATAAAATTCTGATAGCCAGACCCGGCAAAGATCTAAGAATTTTATGCGCTGAAATATCAGCGCATGCCAAAAACCCCGGAGTAGACATTTTCCAGTCCGGAGCGTTATTGGGAACCTATAATTATGATACCTCCCAGACGTGTATTGCCGATCTGACTAAAGTCATACGGATGCATATTTGGGAAAAGGGTACATGGCGCCGGGATGATTATAAGAGATACACCCTTAACTGGTTTGAAAAAATAATGGATTTTGGCAAAGACACCGTTTGCGTCCGGGAAGACTTCTCTTTTCTACACAGCCCTACACTGATAAAAAGTAACAGAGTCGATGCTGTTTTTACGCTAATTTATGAAATTTTGCTGAAACGCTTCAGCGATCCCGACGATCAATTTAAAGATGCTGTTTCGTCGATCCAAAATATCAAAAGCAAGGACGACAGGGTGGCTCAATCCAATAAACTTGCCGAAAGAGGAATTCTTGAACTTCTGAGTCTGATGAGGGAATTGGAAATTGTAAATTTCGGCGAGTTTTCAAACACGGAGAACGAACGGTTTAAAAAAGAATTCTCCAGAACCATTCATAAAATTATCGACAGGATAATTTAACCCTATCTTTGCCTGATTTTTTAATCCCTTTAAAAACGGTACAGGTGCTCAAAATCAGGACAAACAATCAGCCACTGTTGTGGCCTTGAATTTGACATTTATGCGTGATTTCAGTGTAACAGATAAAAGGTATCGAGAAGTGTTCGGCAAAAAGTGGAATTAAATGGAAAAGAAATGACCAGAGCGACCACTGAGACGCTGCTTAAAAAACGGATAAAACGGCATGTGATCGGTCGAAAAAGGCAGTTTTTTGCCGCAACCGCACCGGGCCTTGAAAAGATCTGCCGGGAGGAACTGAAAGTCCTCTTACCATCCGGGACACCCATGGCGATCGTCGAAGGCGGGGTTAAATTCGAGGGGCGGCTTCACGACTGCTACCTTGCCGATCTGAACCTTCGTACCGCCAATCGGCTCCTCATGCGCATCGATTCGTTTCATGCCGCTAATTTTCGAAAACTCGAAAAAAACCTGACCGCTGTCCCCTGGGAGCTTTTTATGCTGCCGGGTACTCCGACCCACATCCGCGTGACCTCTCGGCATTCAAGGCTTTATCATAAGGACGCCGTTGCCGGGCGTGTTCAGGCAAGTATTGCCTTCCGCTTTGCGCAAAACGAATTCTCAGGGGAAGCCACCCCGGAACCGACCGTCACCCAGCAGATCTTTGTCCGGTTGTCCGATAACCGTGTTACCCTGTCCATTGACAGCAGCGGCGATCTGCTTCACAAGCGGGGCATCAAACCCTGCGCAGCCAAGGCACCCATTCGAGAGACCCTCGCCGCCGCTGCCCTGATACTTTCCGGGTATACCGGGACAGAACCCCTTGTAGACCCCATGTGCGGTTCCGGCACATTTGCCATTGAGGCCGCCCTGATAGCCCAGAAGATTCCACCGGGCAGGTTCCGGGATTTTGCCTTCATGGAATGGCCCTCGTTTCAACCCAAACGATGGCAGCATATGAAACAGGCGACAGAAAAGAAGATCGTTCGAACAAACATCCCTTTCATCTTTGCCTCGGACCGGGACCACCGGGCGGCTTGCGAACTTGAAGACAGCGTGACTCAACACGGCCTGTCCGGCATCGTCGCCGTTTCTACCCGGGATTTTTTCGATCTTTCGCCAACTGAACTGACAAACCGTCCCGGGCTGGTGACACTTAACCCGCCGTTTGGGCTACGGCTGGGATCGCGACGAGAAAGTGAAGCGCTTTTCCTGTCGGTCTGCGAGAGACTGAAAAAAGAATACAAAGGTTGGAAATTTATCCTGATTTCGCTCAATCCTCGCCTTGCCGGAATGGTTCCTTTCAGATCGACTACCCATCTGCTGCCGCATGGCGGGCTTAAGGTTGCCCTGATGACCGGGAGGATTCCTGACAAAAATTAAAAAGCGGGAGTGATAAGGGACAAACCTTGAATTGCACCATTTATATTAAGTCTTGTAAATCGGTTTTTATGATGGACTAAATGATCAGGAAAAGCATAAAGAAGGTAATGACAATCAACGGTAAGCCTTCGATGATCCTGCGGCTTCAGCAGCGTCTATCGGTGATGGAGGGCAAAGCCGTTATGGATTAAGAAAAAGCAATCGTCGATTGCAGATAGTTGCTATGAAAATGTAAATATCAGAGCCTTGAAATTGTTTTGATATCGTTTTTCAATAAGGGCAAACCTATTTCGCTGGGTTTGCCTTTTTTTTTGCAATTTTGTAATAAATAGGATATATGTACTTGAAATTGATATACTTGAACCTGTGATGATGGTATGTCAGGAATTAAAGAGGGAATATTTATATGGAATTGCCTACGCTGAAAATTGGCCATCTTGTCAGTAAACTTCCGATTATTCAGGGAGGGATGGGCGTAGGAATTTCTCTTTCCGGCCTGGCATCCGCCGTGGCCAATGAAGGAGGCATCGGCGTCATCGCTGCCATCATGATCGGTATCAATGAACCTTGCATCACCACCGACAGCTCCCAGGCTCACATTGGGGCCCTGAAAAGAGAGATCAGAAAAGCCAAAGACCTGACCCGGGGCATTTTGGGCGTAAATATCATGGTTGCATCAACGGATTTTGGAGATACGGTCAGGACGGCCATCCAGGAAGGAATCGACATTATTTTCTCAGGCGCCGGGCTTCCGCTGAATCTACCCGGTTACCTCCGGGACGGTGACCAAGCCAAACTGGTGCCCATCATATCTTCAGGAAGAGCGGCAAGGATTCTGTGCAAGAAGTGGTTGTCCAGATTCAGCTACCTGCCTGACGCATTTGTGGTGGAAGGCCCTATGGCCGGAGGACATCTCGGGTTTAAGACCGAACAACTCGACGATCCGGATTTTGCTTTGGAACATCTGATGAAAGATGTTATTGAAGCCGTAGAACCGTTTGAGCGTTCCGAGAAAAAGACGATTCCCGTGATAGCCGCTGGCGGTATCTATAACGGCGAAGATATCTACAATGCCTTTCAGATCGGTTCGGCCGGTGTTCAGATGGGAACTCGCTTTGTTGCTACCCATGAGTGCGATGCGGACAAAGCCTTTAAAGAGATGTTTGTGAAAGCCAAGGCGGAGGATTTGATGATCATCAAAAGCCCGGTGGGTCTTCCGGGCAGGGTCATCCGGAATGAGTTTATCGATCGTATCAACAACGGCGAAAAAAGACCGCTGAAATGCCCCTACCACTGTATCAAAACCTGCGATCCTGAAAAAAGCCCGTATTGTATTGCCCTGGCATTAGAGTGCGCGCGCCGGGGTAAATTCAAAAATGGTTTTGCTTTTGCCGGCCAAAATACTTACCGGGTGAGCGAAATTGTGTCTGTCAAAGAACTAATAAGCTCATTAAAAGCGGAATATAGCCTCGCCATGCGTGACAGCCTATCCTTAACACATAAATAGATTTCTTTATAGGCCGCAATTTCTGTGTGGATCTCAGGGACGGTGAATAAATTTCTATTTTCCGGTTTGCAGTGATTGGGGGCAAACCTTGATCCTTGATTAAAGAAATAAAAAATACAGCAAGCAACTTAAGACGATTTTCGGGCTGATTTTGGCTTCTTTTAGGGATGTTACAGCAGGTTACCGTGGTCCGACCCTAAAACAATTAAACCGGCGGCAGGTGCTCATGGAAAAAACCGCGCAACAAGTTCTATCCCACTATTACGGCTACCCGTCATTTCGGGAAAATCAACAAGAGATTATCGATACTATACTGGCCGGCCAAGATGCTTTCGTGCTGATGCCCACCGGCAGCGGAAAATCGATATGCTACCAGATCCCATCGATCATGCTGAACGGCGTCGGCCTGGTCGTGTCACCCTTGATCGCTTTGATGCAGGACCAGGTTGAAGCGCTGAGGCAAAACGGTGTTCGGGCAGCGTTTTTAAACTCCAGCCTTTCGCTCGAGGAATTCAAGCAGGTCGAATCTTCGGTATTGAAGGGGCAGTGTGATATTCTCTACGTCGCTCCTGAACGGTTTTTTACGGAGCGGTTCCAAAATATTTTAGATAAAATCCCGGTCGCCCTATTTGCCATTGACGAGGCCCACTGCGTTTCTCAGTGGGGCCATGATTTCAGACCGGAATATCTCAGGTTGGTAGAAGTGATGGGAAGGTATCCGGCCGTGCCCCAAATCGCCCTCACGGCAACTGCCGATTCGACGACACGCAAGGACATCGTTGAAAAACTGGATCTGGCAGATGCATCCCTGTTTATCTCCAGTTTTGACCGCCCCAATATTCACTATCAGGTCAAATTGAAATCCAACGGTAAGAAACAGCTGCTCGACTTTATCCAAAACGATCATTTTACAGAAGCCGGCATCGTTTACACGCGGACTCGGAAGCGGGCGGATGAGATGGCCCGGTGGCTTCAGGAAAAAGGAGTGAACGCACTGCCATACCACGCCGGCATGGATGCACGGACCCGGCAGCTACACCAGCACCGGTTTCTCAGGGAAGACGATATTGTCATCGTCGCCACCATTGCCTTTGGCATGGGTATTGACAAGCCCGGTGTTCGCTTCGTAGCGCACCTGGATCTACCTTCCAGCATGGAGGCCTACTACCAGGAAACCGGGCGATCAGGCAGAGATGGACAGCCTGCAGATGCCTGGATGGTCTATTCCCTGGCCGATGTCGTTGCCATGCGGCGGCTTCTGGAAACTTCAGACGGTGAAGCTGCGTTCAAGCGGATTCAGCAGCAGAAACTGGAGGCGCTATTCGGTTATTGTGAATCAGCGGCATGTCGACGCCAGATCCTGCTCGGATATTTTGGAGAGGCATACCCGGATGCCTGCGGTAATTGTGATACCTGCAGTCAGGAGATAGAAATATGGGATGGCTCCATAGCGGCCCAGAAGGCCCTGTCATGCGTATACCGCACCGGTCAGCGTTTTGGTGCGGCACACCTGACGGATGTTCTGATCGGAAACCACACTGAGCGAGTTCAGCAATTAAAGCATGATCGGCTCAAAACGTTCGGGGTCGGAGATGATTTGTCCCAAACAGAATGGCGTTCCGTGTTTCGCCAGCTTTTGGCCGGCGGCTTCCTGACAGTGGACATGGGGAAAATATCCGGTTTCCGCCTTACTGAAAAGAGCTGGCCGGTTCTCAAAGGAACGCAGCAGGTACAGCTTCGAAAAGACCCCCATCCGATTAAGTTGAAAAGATCCGTCAAGCTATCTTCCCGAACGGTTTTGGAGTTTGAAAATGAACAGGAGAGACAGCTCTTTGAAAAGCTTCGGCTTCTGCGGCTTGAGATTTCCCGGAAGCTCGGACTGCCGCC
>DATKWE010000160.1:0-11469 GCA_035529735.1 Desulfobacterales bacterium
GTTGACAATATTATTTTTTTGGAATGCATCGAGAGCCACCCGTTCATCGTCGGGATTGTCTGTAACCAGGAGGATTGTTTTCGCATTTCTTGCGTGTCTTCTATTCTCACCGCTGCGTCTTTCAGGGCCGATGTAATTGGAATCATCCTGCTGTCTTCGATCATACTCCTGAATCAGGGTCCCATCTATAACTTTCTCCCGACGGTCCTTGTTATTTTGCCAGACATAAATTTTGTTATCGGGTTGCATACCTTTGCCTTTCAATGTTATTTTGCATAACCCTCGTTTCGATGTTGCCGCTTTCACTTCAATCAAGCCGAGGCAACACCCCTATCAAATACACAAACATAAGATATGGGGTCGTTTGTTTTGAATCTCGGATGTTTTCTTCTGTCTGCAAATGTCATGTCTCTACCCCTTCTGAATACTGGGAAGATCCATTCTCCAGAATTGAAATATAGAAGACGTTTGATCGGGCAGCAACGAAAAAGGCAATTCAGCCAAATCGCCCTGTCCAAAGATTGTCGAGAAAAGTATAGAATCCTGCAAGGCACCTGCCGCAAATCATCGTTTCCCAAAATGCCGTTGTTAACGCCGGGGCATAGCTTCTCTTTTTATTTAAATTTTGAAGACACCCGGCCGAAAAGATGCACGCACACCCGAGAACTTCAATGGATTAAACTTGTGTGAAGCAAAAATCGTGCAAGGTTTAACATTCCAATTAAAAAACTTAATAATCTAAAAATATCATATAGTTAACTTTGTTGTGAGAATTGCTGGACCACAACCGCATGATAATATTTGACAAAATTTGTCCTTTTTTGACAGATTTACACTATTTCGGCGTTATATCATCAGAAATAAAGGCCGCTTATAGGCGATTGGGCAGATGGGTGTTGGCTGTGTGGAAGGTGTTACCCCCTATTTTTCCCTCATTTTTAAGTTTTTCAGCATTGTCCGCATTATTTCTATCATATGCTCGGATCCAATGGCTTCAAAAAGCGCCAAGCCCTTTTTATACATTTCTTCGGCTTGATCCAAATGGTTTCGGATTCGGCAAATGTCTCCCAAGAAGCCACAGGCAGTTGCCACACCGCCTTTGTTATCAAGCACTTCTTCTATTTCTAAACTCCTTTTGAACATGTCCTCGGCCTGATCCAAATCACGACGGGCATAGTAGATTTCACCGAGCTTTCCGTAGGCCGTCGCCATGCCCTCCCTGCGGCTCAGCTCCTGATTGATTTCAAGGCATTTTTTGTACATGTCTTCGGCGTGTTCCAGATCGCTGCGCATCTGGTAAATCGAGCCCAAATATCCGTAGTCTGATGCCATCCCCGCCTTATCGTCCAGCGCTGCTTCCATTTCCAAGCTCTTTTTAAACATCTCTTCGGCTTGATCCAGATAACCCAATGATAGATAGATAGTTCCGAGGTTGCCGTAGGCATCCGCCATGCCCTCCTTGCGCCCCAGTTTTTCTTCTATTTCAAGTCTCTTTTTGTACTCTGCCTCGGCGTGTTCCAATTCGCTGCGGGATCTCGGGGGTATTCGCGACATATTGTCATTCTCCTTTCTTGAGTTTGATCATGGACATCTTGACTGTATGGCTTAGCAGCCGTTTCAAAACCGAATAAGCCCTTATGATATTTTCATCTAAATATCAGGGATACCCCGGGCTGTCAAACGCCAGAAATGAATCAAAAAAATTAATTGGAAGGTTTATTTTTTCCCCTAAATTATATGAAAGGAGATATAAATCTCACAACAAATTTAAACTGAAAACATACATGCATTATACTAAGAGACTTTGAGCTTTCCCACCAGATAGCCGTCCATCAAAAGGTGTATCATATGATGCAATACGCATACAACGAGTGCCAGCCCGTATTCCGGGAAAAGGGAAACCTGTAAAATTATCGACAGCGGGAGGGTCTTTTGTCCGCCCATGAAAATAACACTTTCCCGCCGGCCTTTGCCGAGTTTCAACAGTCGGGCCAAAAAACCGGCCGCGGCCAACAGTATGCCGTGAAAGCTAAAAACCAGAAAAAAAACGATCGCCACCGATGCGCCGCTGTCGACGATGGCATCCCTTGCCTGGGACATGGCCATCCAGACGATTGCAAGTACCAGACACTGGTTCAGCGTTTGCATTTTCAGAGCAAAGCGATCCATAAAGGTTTTTGTAAAATATTTTATGGTTAAACCCATGCAGAGCGGCAACAACACATAAAGGCCGATCTTGATCATGATTGCCGGCTTGTCGATATAAACAACCGTTGACCCGCCTACCAGATTTAACAACAGAGAAAGAACCACCGGTATCGTAAAAACGGCCAGCCCATTGGCCAGTATGGTGATTGCCAGGGCCTGCGCCATATTGCCGCCTGCGGCCCGGGTCATAACCACACCGCTGCTCAATGTCGTGGGCATCACCGCCACAAGAAAAATTCCTATTTTAACGCCGGTGTCCAGGGACGTCGCCCCGAATAAAGCTCCGGCCGCCGGTGAAACCATGAAAATGATGATCAGGGCGGCCACGATACCCTTTACATCCATGAGCCCGGACCTTATCTGCCTGGCATTCAATGACAACCCGGAAAAAAAGAATATGAGAACAATCACGGCATCGGGCCCCTGATGCATTTTGAACCACCTGCCGATGCCCGAAACAGTTTCGCTCGTGTCCGCCACGGTTACGATGAAAACAAGAAGAAGTCCGATCAAAAACCAGTATTTTTTTAGTAAACCTGACACGTCAATGCGTCCTCATGATATTGCGGATTTTCCATTACCCATACAGGAACTGGTTCATGCATTTAGAATTCCTGCAACATTTCGGTGGGTTGAACAAAGAATTGATTCAAGTATAAAGTTTAACCAGACTTGAAACCTAATTGATCGCAAACAAAATTGGATTGTATTAAAAGATTTATATCTCATCTATACAAGCATTATGAAAATACATTTGTATCTACAACATATAAAAAAAACTGAAATTTATAATATTTCTCCCAGTTTGTTTACGATCGATTAGGGTTACACATTTTTCTTGAACACATAACAGCTTGAATATGCGAATTCTACAAAAATTACGTTTTCTTTACACAAATATTGTTATATGAAACACCCGACCCGAAAATATCGCAAAAAAAGGTTTTTGTCGCGAGAGTTTTAACGCTTTAATATGATTATATTTTTTTTCAACATGTTGCGTTTTCAAGATCGATTCTCCTATGCCGGCGGAACCTGCATAAAATTCACCATGAAGAGACCCGTTTAAAACCATCAACGATGATTTGAAAAAACGCACACGCAAATCTATATTCCACCACATATTGTATTCACACAAATAAATTCATACCTTCCATTGTGTTTTTTTCCTTTACAAGCAGATGATTTTCTGCTATTTCTTTTGGGATTAAACTTTACACAAAATATGGGTAACGGCAGAAAAATATTACAGGAGATTTAATTGCATGAAACTTAAAAAACTGGAAATAAACGGATTTAAATCCTTTGTTGAAAAAACCAGTGTTCAATTTCCTCCGGGTATTTCTGCGGTTGTGGGTCCCAATGGTTGTGGCAAAAGCAACATTGTAGATGCAATAAAATGGGTTATGGGAGAACAAAGTGTAAAGCAGCTCCGCGGAAAATCCATGGAAGACGTAATTTTTTCAGGTTCCAACGGGAAACCGCCATTGAACATGGCAGAGGTTTCCCTGACCCTTTCCAACGAAAACGGCACTGCTCCCGAAGAACTTAAAGACTTTACCGAGATCATGTTAACAAGACGTCTTTACCGCTCCGGAGAAAGCAACTACTTCATCAACAAGCAGCCCTGCCGGCTAAAGGACATACATAATATCTTTATGGGAAGCGGTATGGGCACAAAATCCTACGCCGTCATTCAGCAAGGAAACATCGGCAGAATTACGGACGCCGGACCGGAAGAAAGACGGGTTTTGATTGAAGAGGCTGCCGGAATTACACGGTATAAATCCCGTAAAAAAGAAGCGTTGAGTAAAGTCGGGGCAACAAACCAGAACATTTTGCGTGTTGCCGATATCATCGCTGAAATAAACCGTCAGATGGCCGGCCTTAAACGGCAGGCCCGGAAAGCAGAACGTTATAAAAGATACCAGGGACGCATCAGAGAGCTCGATATCTACCTGACACTCCGTTATTACGATGAATTTACGCGTGAAATCAATGAAGCCGATGCGCTGTTAACAGGTCTGAAAGATACAGATATTGAGCATTCATCCAGACTGAAAAAACTCGATGCAGAGGTTGAAAAAATCAAGCTCCAGAGAACGGAAAAGAATCAGAAAATCACCGATCGAAAATCCCGAAAATTTGAAACACAGCGTCATATAGATCGAATAGAAAATGATCTGTCCCACCTCAACGAAGATGTGGAAAGACTCACCTACGAGTTTGGGGAACTCGAATCTGCCCGAAAAAACCTTGAAGAAAAAAACAGAGATTTAATGGCCGAAGTCGCTCAGGTTGAAAGCCAGAATATAACCCTTTATGATCAAATAAAAACGGCAAAGTCGACCATCGACAAAGAACAATCGGTTGAACAAAATATAAAAGATCAACTTTTGGCTTTGAATCAAGAACTTGAAACCTGCAAGGCAAATTTGATGGATCTGGTGGCCCGGGAGGCACAATACAAAAACATCTATCAAAACGCTACCAGCAACAAGGAAAGTCTCAAAAGAAGACTTAAAATGATCGATGAAGAAAAAGCCGCCACCGGCAACAAGGTTGCCGGTCTTAGGAACAAAAAAAATAAGGCCCAAGCCCAGCTGGATTTATATAAAACAGAAATCGATGGTCTGAACGAACAGATCGACATCACCCAGAAACACCTCCAAGAAAAAAACAGGGCCCTTGGGGAGCAGATCAAGATTGTTCAGACGTTGGATATTGAACGAAACAAGGCCAAATCATCCTATACCACCTTAAAGAAAATGGAAGACAATTTCGAGTGGTACAAGGACGGCGTTCAGGCCGTAATGAAAAGACACCGGCTCAATATAGACGCCGTATCATCGAACACCATAGAAGATAACGGCGGTGATGGTATTTTAGGCCTGATGGCGGATATCGTTGAACCGGAATCTTCCTATGGAACAGCGGTGGAAGCAGCGCTGGGAGAATCCTTGCAGTACATCCTTATCCAGGATCAAAAGGCCGGTGTCGATGCCATCGATTATCTTCAGACCACCCGGTCGGGACGCAGCGGTTTTATCCCTGTCTCATCGATCAAAAGTACTTCTTCAGGCCCGAAGACCGGGCCTGATCCACAAAAAAAACTTCTGAATCATGTTTCCGTAAAACAAGGTTTTGAAAAGATCGCAGAAGCACTTTTGGGACATGTGGCGGTGACCACCGACATGGAAGAAGCTTTGGCGCTGTTTAACAGCAACGGCGCACTGCAGACCGTTGTAACCAAAAACGGCGATTTAATCTCTCACCAGGGAATTATGGTCGGCGGCAGCAAAGACAAACTATCCGGCATCCTTGCAAAAAAGCAGGAACTCAAGGATGTCAAGTCCCAAATTAAAGATTTAAGCCAAAAACTCGATTCAGCCCGCCGCAAACAAAAAGAACTGGAGTCTGAAGCTTGGAATATCGAAAGCACGCTGCAAAAATTTCAAGAATCCAAAAATAAGGCGGCACACAATGAAGTCGAGGCAGAAAAGGACCTTTACAAAGCCACCGAAGATCTTAAAAACGCCCTTCGGCATCTTGAAATTGTCCGCCTGGAACACGAACAGCTTCTGGATGAAGAGAGCGATCTTGATGAAGAAGTTGCAAGATACAATACGGCGGTGGACGAGGTCGAAGCGCAAGTTAAAAATGCACAGGTCCTGGTATCGGAAAAACTGGAACGAATCAGCGTTGTTTCATCTCAACTGGAAGCGTTCAATCATAAAGTTGTGGATCTCAAGCTAGACCTGACGACATTGAATGCCAAACTGGAAAACAGCAATAACAGTTTAAGGCGGCTGAAAGAATTCCAAAATGATGGGATAAACAGAATGGAACAGCTGTCCAGGGACCTTACCCTTAAACAACAGAAGAAAGCCGGTTTAAAAGAAAAAATCAAAGAATTAAAACAGAAGCTTTTCGACCTGTATGCGGATATGAAAGGACTCGAGCAAGCACTTGAAAATGATGAAGCGGATTATCATGAAATCGATGCAAAACTAAAAGAAAGTGGCGATTTCATATCGGTGATACAAAACGAACGTGAAGGAACCCTTCAGAAAACACGCCTGCTCGAGCTTGAGCAATCCCAGCGACATGTCAAACGGGAAAATCTTGCGAATCATCTGCAAGAAAGTTACCACGCGCCCCTGGTCGTGCTTAAATCAGAATTTGACGACACCTCCATCGACACGAATTTATCCACAGATAACCAAGAAAGCGAACTCAACCGGCTCAGAAAAAAAATTGCATATTTCGATGATGTTAATCTCGGTGCCATAAAGGAGTACGAACAGCTTAAAGAGCGCTTTGATTTTCTTAGTGAACAACGTGAGGATCTCGAAAAAGCGGTCATAGACCTTCACAAGGTCATCCGTAAAATAAACAGGATATCCAAAGAGCGATTTCTTAACACGTTCGATATGATCAACAAAAAATTGGAGGAAGTATTCCCCCGTCTGTTCGAAGGGGGATCGGCCCTGCTCGTCCTAACAGAGCCTGAGAATTCCCTTGAAACCGGCGTAGAGTTTATGATACACCCGCCTGGAAAAAAACTGACCCGAATGAGCCTCCTTTCCGGCGGCGAAAAGGCCCTTTCCGCCATCGCTTTGATTTTCTCCATCTTTTTAATAAAACCGGCATGTTTTTGTCTCATGGACGAAATCGATGCCTCTCTCGACGATACCAATGTTTTCCGATTTAACGTTCTTTTACAAATTATCGGAGAAAAATCCCAGATTATCATGATAACCCACAATAAGAGCTCCATGGAATTCGCCGAGACCCTGTTCGGCATAACCATGGAGAAAAAAGGAATTTCTAAAGTTGTGTCGGTGAACTTTCAGCGCAAAGAAAATTGATGGGAACGCCGGGCCTTTGCCCCGCCTGGTATGACGGAAAACTGGAAAACCAGGTGATCGATCAGATTCTTCTTGACAAGGAAGACAAAATATTCACAGATAACGCTATTCCTTTGAAAATCAACATTCCTACACGCCGGTATTCCATGAGTTAGGCAGAAACACCAATCCTCAACAAATCGCATTGATATCTTTGAGTTGTAGAATTTTAGAGATGTATAATTATGGCATTGAACTGGTTCAAAAAAAAGAACGATAAACAGGAAGAAGCGGCATACACCGAACAGAAGCCCGACAACGTTTCGGAAGCATTTAACGCCGAAAACGACCCTCGGGAGGAAGTCCTTGAACAGAACAACGGTAAAGCATCCGGAAACATAGAAAACGGGATGTCCGTGCCGCCGGATCCCACTGAACAGGACACCGATACGGATGTTCCTGCAAAATCAGGGGGATTTTTTAAACGCCTTAAAAGCGGTCTCTCAAAAACCCGCAAACTTCTTTCCACCGACATTAACGAACTCTTTGCCGGCAACCGGAAAATCGATGCCCAACTGCTGGAGGACCTCGAAGAGCTTCTGATCACCTCAGACATTGGAGTTCGGACCACCCAGGATCTCATCGAAAGCATTTCAAAAAAGTCTTCGGAAATATCCGGTCCCGATCAGCTCAAAGCGGCGCTTAAAGAAAAGATTCTGGAATTGCTGAGTCCGGAACCACCGCCCGCTCGAGAAATTACGGATAAGCCCCATGTCATCATGGTCATCGGTGTAAATGGTGTCGGGAAAACAACCACCATCGGAAAACTGGCGGCCAGAGCTGCGTCTTCGGGGAAGAAAGTTATCTTGGTCGCCGCCGACACTTTCAGGGCGGCGGCAATAGAACAGCTCGACATATGGTCTCAGAAAGCCGGCGTTGACATCATAAAGCATAAAGAAAATTCGGACCCGGCCGCTGTTTCATATGACGGTATTGAAGCTGCTGTTGCCAGAGATGCGGATATGGTTCTGGTCGATACTGCAGGCAGAATTCACACAAAGGTCAATCTGATGGAGGAACTCAAAAAGATTAAACGCACCATTTCAAAAAAACTTCCCGGCGCCCCCCATGAAGTTCTTCTGATTCTCGACGCCACCACCGGTCAGAACGCCTTGTCCCAGGCCAAACTGTTCAACGATGCCATCGACGTCACGGGAATCGCCCTTACAAAACTCGATGGAACCGCCAAGGGCGGAATCGTCGTCAGCATTTGCAGCACCCTTGAAATCCCGTTAAAATATATCGGCGTTGGTGAAAAAATCGAAGATCTGCAAGAATTTGATCCGGTTCAGTTTGTAGACGCGCTTTTTTATTAAAGAATCCGGGTCCGGAGGACCCGGCTTTTCAAGATTAAATAAAACCGGATCAATAGGTTATTTCAAATCCGTTGAACTCACCGGCGTAATCCTCCCATTCAACATCCACATTTGTAACCTTTGCAATGGGAGGTCCCTGCTTGCACCATTCAAGAACCGACAGGACGTTCTTCTCATCACCTTCAAACACAGCTTCGACGTTCCCGTCTCGTTTATTTCTCACCCACCCGAAAACACCGTGTCTTTCTGCTGCGCGTTGGGTCTCCAGTCTAAAAAAAACACCCTGGACCCTGCCGGCAATGACGGCATGGGCTCTGACTTTTTTTTTCATGGGCGCCCCCCTCTGCTGATTGATGAATGATGATTTTCAATTGAAAATTGTACTAGTTTAGTTCTTTGAAACACGTCGATTTCAAAGGAGCTTCAGGTGTGATTAAATTTTTGGCTGGAAGCTGTCTGAGTGGATTAGGGATCGTTTTGAAAGAACCATCGGCGATTTAACTTTATGGACGAAACCCCCGGTTAAAGCAGAGACCTTTATGGATAACCTGAACAGGTTCTTTCATTACGAGCCCTTATTCACGAGTTCTTTCAGCCAAAAATTGAATTATATCTGAAGCGGTAATGTTTTCAAACGGCTCGATGTTCGGAAGTCAGTTTTTATTTTACCCCTGAACCCTGGCACCTGTACCCCGTGAACAAAAGCATCAATCATCTATTTTCTATCATCAATTTCATCAGGGTTTGTTCATCAATAATATCGACTCCCAGCGCTTCCGCCCGTTCAAGCTTTGAACCGGGCGAAGCCCCGGCCACAAGATAGTCCGTGTTCCGGCTTACAGAGCCGGTGACCTTACCTCCCGCATTTTCAATGATTTTTCTCGCTTCATCTCTGGTCAAAGTAGCAAGGGTGCCGGTCAAGACAAAAACCTTGCCCGAAAGCGTCCCCGCCTCCTGGACACCTTCACCAAGAATCTGAACGCCGCTGGTGATAATTTCACCGACGATCTTCCGGTTTTCCTCCGCGCCAAAAAAACTTCCGACACTTTCGGCGACCACCGGCCCCACCCCTTCAATCGTTTCCAGTTCATCCGGCGTTGCATTCATAAGTACCTCCAGGCGACCGAAGGTCCTTGCAAGGATGCCGGCCACATGCTCTCCCACATGACGGATGCCCAGAGCATAAAGAAAACGGCTTAACGTTATCTGCTTGCTCTCCTCGATAGCACTTAAAATATTTACGGCAGATTTTGATCCCATCCGATCCAGGTTTTTAAGCGTATCTTCTTCCAGTCGAAAAATGTCCGCATAGGAAAACAGCAGATCCTTTTCCACCAGCTGTTCAATCAGTTTATCCCCCAAGCCGTCGATGTCGAAAGCGCCCTTTGATGCAAAATGCTTTATCTGTTCTTTGATCTGAGCCGAGCAGGAGATGTCGATACATCTTAAAGCCGCCTCGTCTTGGGCACGGACCACCGGAGAACCGCAAACAGGGCAGTTGAGGGGCATCTTGAAGATTCTTTCTTCTCCGGTTCTCTTTGAAGTAATCACCTTGACAATTTCGGGGATCACATCCCCGGCCCGTTGCACCAAAACCGTATCGCCGATTCTGATATCTTTTCTTCTGATTTCATCTTCGTTGTGAAGTGTTGCACGACCGACCGTTACCCCGCAGATCTTCACAGGGGAAAGATACGCGACCGGTGTCAGGGTTCCGGTCCTTCCCACCTGGACCGCGATGTCAAGGACCTGGGTGGTCTCCTGAAGAGCTTTGAATTTATAGGCGATGGCCCATCGCGGGCTCCGGGATGTCGCCCCCAAAAGGCGTTGCAAACGTAGACTGTCCACCTTGATCACCATGCCGTCAATATCATACGGCAACAGACTCCGCCGTTCGCTGAGGTCTCTGTAACAGTCGATGGCCGCTTCAATGGTGATTTTCGATCTGATATTCGGGTTGATTCTGAATCCAAGTTCTTGCAAGGCTTGCAATGTATCCCCGTGGGACTTCAGATCCAGATCTTCAACGCTACCGATACCGTAACAAAAGATCTCCAGAGGGCGTTTCGCAGTAACCCTCGAATCGAGCTGCCGCAAGGATCCGGCGGCGGCATTTCTTGGATTGGCAAAGGGGGGCAAATTCTGGTCGAGGCGACGGTCGTTTAAGCGCTTGAAGCCTTTCTTCCCGATAAAAACCTCCCCTCTGACCTCGAGCAGTGAAGGGTTTTCACGACCGTTCCCCGTTTCAAGCACCATCGGGACTGAGCGAATGGTTCTGACGTTTGATGTGATCAATTCGCCTCTGAAACCATCACCGCGGGTGGACGCAGAAATCAGCCGACCGTTTTCGTAGACAAGCTCCACGGCAACGCCGTCTAACTTGGGCTCGGCGGTATAAAAAATAGTATCGTCCGTATCGAGGCTTCTTTTAACCCGAAGATCAAACTCAAAAATATCGGCATCGCTGAATCCATTATCCAGGCTGAGCATGGGAATTGAATGCTCGACGGTTTCAAATTTGTCGAGGGGCGGCGCCCCAACCCGTAAAGTGGGTGAATCCGGACTCGAAAGATCGGGGTAATTCGTCTCCAGCCGGATCAGCTCCTGCATCATCCGATCATACTCGGAATCCGATATTTCCGGATCATCCAGAATATAGTATCGATAACTATGACGATGAAGGGCCTCTCTTAATTGGGTGACGCTTTTTATGACTTCAGGATCGATATTTTTTTGCATACCTGAATCATCCACACCATCATACCGGTCTTGCCAGCTTCGAAAGTTCCTCTTTCGCCTCATCGATGATGTCATAAAACCACATCAAATCCTCTATGGTGAGACGGCCGGCCTTGCGCTGGGACTCCCCGCCGTCTTTTCTCTTAAACATCCTCGGACCGATCTGGAGCTTCGGCTCACCGTCACCATACTGATTGATGGTAACAACCAGTCCGGTCTCTTCACATTCCCATTTTTTTAAAATTTTATCCTTTTCCGGATCAAATGCCATATTCTCCTCCATATTGTGTGATTAA
>DATKWE010000161.1:0-5149 GCA_035529735.1 Desulfobacterales bacterium
TACTATTATCAAGATCCGGGTATCGTGGGCCTTGTATCCACGGAAGATATGGTGGTCATGATGGATGAAATGGGGATCGATACCGGTGTTGATGTGGACAGAGTCCTCAGGATAGGCCGTATGCTCGAAAAGATTTTGGGCCGAAGACTCCGCTCAGAATGTGCACATACCGGAAGAATACCCAAAGGATTGACTGGACGGTTATAACCCGGATCCAAAGGACCTGAGTTTGATTTACCCATAGAAAGGGCTAACATTACAGAGAATTATAGGCATTTCAATTATAGGCATTTCAATTCCCCGGTTTTTCCGGGTTAGGAGTGTTACATGGAAAACAAGAAAAAACCACCCCACATAAACGTAGATTTTTTTGAAGATCTCACCGGCGACATTTCGGAAACACCCCGTAATGGCGTCGAAGAAATAGGCAAACGGATCAGAATCCTGAGAGAAGAAAAAGGGATTTCCCTTGACGAGCTCTCAAACATGACCGGCTTCGATGTGGAATTGCTTACCAATATCGAAAATAATATCGTTCAACCTCAGCTCGGGACAGTGATCCGGCTTTCCAAAGCCCTGGACAGTGCTTTCGGCAGGTTAATTTCAGGGATCGGCAACAGAATCTATTCCATAACTCGAAAAGATGAACAGAAGGTCGTTTCGAGATCCACTGCGAAGAAAGGCAAAAAACAGGTTTACATTTATAAAAGCCTGGCCCCTGAAGTAAAAGGGCGCCACATGGAAACTTTGATCGTACAGCTTGAAGAAAACCCTGATAAAGAAGTTTCCGTGCACGACGGCGAGGAATTCATCTACGTTTTGGACGGTATTGTCGTGCTGAATATCGGGGAGGACACATTCGATCTCGAACCCGGAGACAGCGCCTACTATCTTTCCACGACACCGCATCTCGTCGCTTCCAAACGTGGAAAAGCGACCATATTGGCAGTGCTTTATGAAGGCTAACAAAGGAGAATTTTTGGATTTAAGCAGC
Organism: Desulfobacterales bacterium; assembly: GCA_035529735.1. Lineage (GTDB taxonomy): Bacteria > Desulfobacterota > Desulfobacteria > Desulfobacterales > UBA11574 > JAAXQD01. The sequence continues at coordinate 995 of DATKWE010000161.1, forward strand.
ATTGATACCATAGAAGACCTGGATCACGAAAACACCGCACGGCTTGTCTTGGACATGTTTCATCGCATCATTATCCATTATGCCTTCTGGTTCAACGAAGTCAAACATCAGATGGGAACGGAAAAGGCGCTGGACATTCTAAAAAGTGCATCTGAAAGAAGTTTTGGCATTCAAATGAGGCGGCTCTCAAAAACGCTCGGGTTTGAAATGAAAAACGGCATTCCCCAGCCGATGCTGAACATGCCGAAAGAATCCCTGATTGAACTTATGGACGGAGTGGCGGTCAACTGGCTGGCCAACGACGGTGTATGGTTTCAGGCGGTCGAATTCACCAGCGGCATGAATGATGCCAAACGGTCTAACGATTCCTGCTGGGCCCAGTTTTCGCCCTTTGAGGCCTGGGCCATAAAAAATTTTTTAAATCTTCCCCAAAAATCCGGCCTCGAAGGCCTGAAAAAGGCGCTCAATTTTCGGATGTATGCCCGTGTCAACGCGCAATCCATCGTTGACGAAAAACCTGACAGCTTTATCTTTCAAATGAATGAATGCAGAGCCCAATCTGCAAGGAAACATAAAGGGCTTGACGATTACCCCTGCAAATCCGGTGGGCTTGTGGAGTATACTTATTTTGCCCGGTCGATTGATCCCCGAATACACACGGAATGCATCGGCTGTCCGCCGGATGATCATCCCGAAGAATGGTACTGTGCGTGGCGTTTTGAAATGACTGAAGACGAGATGTTGTAAATCGTTCAAAACATCTAAAACTATATAAACAAATTATTTTAAAACTCAAGGCTCTCACCCGAACTGTTGCGTAACCTCGTCATATGGCGATGGACCATTTTCAAAATGCTCAAATGCCGTGTTCCTAACAGCCTTCATCTGGAGAGAAGCCCGTTTTTGTTTTTGTCTTTTAACATGATTTGAAAGCAAGAAATTTTCCAATGTTTCATATTTTTGGGCACCCACCAGGACTTGATTATTTAATACAAAGGTTGGGACCACGGTTATTTTTAACCTACGAGATCGCTTCCAATCCAAATCCTCAGGACATATGTGTTATATCAATTAATACATCATTTCCACAGCCTGAACATTTGCATACAAATGTGATGTTTGAATTCGCAGGTCTATCTTAAAATAGTTTCTTAAGGGCCTTTATTTCTATCATGCCTACATCTTCCCGCCGAAACCGCTCTTCCTGATGGATATTTACACGCGTTAACACCATTCTATCTCCCGAAGGTTTTACAATTCAGGCAATTTAAACATAATCGACGGTATTGATGTACCCTTTACAAGCACTGGCCAAAGTTTTTTCTTCACCATCAATTATTTTAAGTTTTCTTTGGGATTCCTTTTCTTCAATATCTTTCGAGTGGAAAACAGACAGTAACCAATGTGTTTTGTTGGTGAATTAGAGTTGCTAACGAAGAAACCACATTTTTTGCAACTTCGAGCCATATTCCTCGATTCAATCCTTTTTCTCTTTCTAACCATCAAAAATTAATCGGTGATTTTGAGTGTAACAGACGTTATGAGGAAGGGCGGCTTCCGGCGAAACCGCCCCTCCCACATAACTAGGAGGTAATAGGCAAAACCTACTGAAGGGAAGCTGTATTAAGCTTCACCATTTTAATAAGCAACTATTGTGCCAATGTTGCAGAACATGATAATATGGATTCAATTCTTTGAAAATACTGCATAAAAATCATAAGGCTCAATGGCCCCCTTGAAACAAGACCTTGCGAAAATTATTTTATTTAATCAATTTAATGAAATATAGACAATTAAATTAAATTTCGTTATTGCTGGAGTGTCATACAGTATAGCCGCTTGAATTATATAAAAATTATAGCTCAAGAGTCCCTTTAATCGCAAAGAAAATCGTAAAATGGGCTCCCTCTTGTTTTTTTATATAGATTACGGTATTTAACTACAAATGCCATATTTCAACAGTCAAATAAGATCGTGTTACAATTTTATGATACGATCGCAGATTAAGCTGCAGGGTACGTGCTCTCTGATGCCGGCTCAAGTATTCATTTCAATTGGGGCGAAACCCTTATGGAGAATAGTATTATGGATAAGTTTGAATTGGATTTTTACAAAGCACTCTTCGAAGAACTCGATCCTGAAAATCTGAGGAAGCGATTTTTAAGGCTGCTTTTGGGAATTCAGAATGTTGAGCGTGGATCTATCTGGATCAAGCAAGAAAACCAATATGTGTGTGTCGAATCTTTGGGGAGTCCCACAGATACAGATATCATCAAAGGATTCAGTATCAGCGTGGACCGACCCAGCATCGTCGGCTGGGTGATGGAAAATGCAGAAATGACGATAGCAGAGGCCGGCAAGGATCCCCGCCATTATCAAGAATTTGAAGAAGGAATGAAATTAAAGAGTGCCTTGATTTTTGCGTTTCCTTTAATTTTGAGAAACGGCCAAGTTTATGGGGTTGTCCAACTCATTGACACCAGCACAGGAGCGGATCCTCTCAATGTCGACAGAAAATATCTTGAACTGCTCAAGGATATCATCGATATGGGTTCCACAGCGCTGAACAACGCCTTGCACTTTTCCCAGCAGGTTGAAAAAAATCTTAAACTTGAGCATACCCTGGCATGCATACAAAGCGATGCTCAAATCATTGGTCAAAGCTGCGTCTTCATCGATGTAATGAAACGGGTTCGCGATTATGCCGCAACAGACTTCCCGGTATTGATTACCGGCGAAAGTGGAACCGGTAAGGATCTCGTCGCGACGGCATTGCACAATCTCAGTTCCCGGAAGGATAAACCGTTTGTTGTGCAGAATTGCAGTGCCATCCCGGATACACTCTTGGAAAGTGAACTGTTCGGATATAAAAAAGGCGCCTTTACCGGTGCAGTAGAGGACAAAATCGGCCTGCTGAAAGCCGCCGACGGCGGAACAGTTTTCCTGGATGAAATTGGAGACATGTCTTTCCGCCTCCAATCACGCTTATTGAGAGTTATCCAAAACAATGAAATTAAGCCTCTGGGTGAAACCCGGACCAGCAAGATCAACATAAGAATCATTTCTGCCACCAATAAAGATTTAAACAACGGGATTTTAAAAAAAGAATTTAGAGAAGATTTATTCTATCGTCTCAATGTTCTCCCCATCCACCTTCCACCACTCCGGGAGCGAAAAAAAGATATACCGCTTTTGGTGAATTATTTTTTAAAGAGAGAATCTTTAGCGTTGGGGGTTTCTCAGAAAAGAATTTCAAAAAAAGCATTGCAGCATCTGGAAGACTACCAGTGGGAAGGAAACATTCGGGAGCTTGAAAATTTCGTCAAATATATTCTCAGCACGGTTGACAATAATATTATGGGTGCAGATGAGATGCCGGATCATTTTAAAAATGAGCTTTATAAAAGGAACCATAACAACACAGTTCCGCTTCATGAAGAACCGATATTTTCCGCGAATTCGCTTTCTTCAGGATCAGCTGAGAGTCCATTTGCCGGTTATTCCTGGGAAGCGCTTGAAAGAGACTATGTCCTCTATCTTCTGAATAAAAACAGATGGAACATAACCCGTGCTGCCAAGTACGCCAAAATAAATCGATCCACTTTTGATTCAAGAATGAAGAAACTTGGCATTAATAAAAGATAGGCTAACTGTTCGGGGGTTCACGGGTTCAGAGGTTGAGAGGTTAAGGTTAAGTAACCCGGAACGGTGAACCCTAAACCTGTGAACGCTTACAAAATAGCTTATCTATGCAGAAAAACCAGGCTCAACGCCGGCCAGTACGTAATGATCAGCACCGCTGTCAACAGCACGATCATAAACGGTATGGCCGCCTGGTAGAGTTCTGTGATGGATTTATTGAAGCGGTAGCTGGCAATAAATAGGTTCATCCCCACCGGCGGGGTGAAGTAGCCGATTTGCATATTGGCCAGAAAAATGATGCCCAGATGAACCGGATCGATCCCGTAATTGACCGCCACGGGCAGGATGATGGGGATCATAATGACCAGAGCGGAAAAGATGTCCAGAATAGCACCGAGTATCAACAATAAAATATTCAGCAAAATCAGAAAGACAATTTTGCTGGTGACATGGGCCTGAATCAGCTTGAACAGGTGCATCGGCACTTCGGCATCGATTAAGAAATTGGTCGAT
>DATKWE010000162.1:0-7293 GCA_035529735.1 Desulfobacterales bacterium
ACCCAGCGAAAGCAGATTCAAAAGTTTGCCGGGGAGATCAACAGCTTAAAGTCCAGTCTGGTTGTGCTGAATGATTTTGAGCAGAAGATACGGATTATCGCCAATATCGAAAAACCTTCGGATCATGAAAGCCTTTTTGGCGTGGGAGGTTCAATTCCTGACGATATCGATTCGGAACTTCCCATAGCCGAAGAACATAACAGCCTGATACGTGAAATGCATGACCAGACCCGGCAGCTGACGCTGGCATCGATCCATCAGGAAAAAGCATTCGAATCCCTTTATAACGATCTTGAAAGCCGGCGCAATCTTTTATCTTCTACACCCTCGATACGCCCAGCAAAAGGGTGGATATCTTCGGGATTTGGGCATCGAGAGTCTCCGTTTACAGGCCTGCGAGAATTTCACAAAGGATTTGATATTGCCAACCGGAAGGGGACACCGATCGTTGCGACCGCAGATGGAATTGTCACATTTGCAGGGAAAAAGGGGTTCCTGGGTAAAGCGATCAAAGTGGATCATGGCCATGGAATCGTTACCCGATACGGACATCTTCAAAAGATATTAAAACAGCGTGGTGAATCGGTCAAAAGAGGAGAAATAATTGCATTGATGGGGAACACAGGGCGCAGTACAGGACCCCATCTGCATTATGAAGTCTTTTTAAACGGTATTCCTGTAAATCCAAATAAATACATCCTCAATTAAATCCATTGGTTGTTTTTCGATATTTCCCTACAGCACCATTCTTTATCCACCCCCATCGGAAAATCTTAGCGATTTTTGCAAAATAAATTGGTTGATGATATACGTTGCATGTATTAGTATGGAGGGTCTCGTAAAAAGTCCGTTTTGCTCGCTCAGTGACCTTTGAGCGCGTTTCAAGCGGTGCCGATGGAATCGATGGGGAATGTTAATATGACCCGAATTGAGCTTGTCCAGGAGGAAGGTTTTCTTATATGGTTTCAAATTTATTAACAAAAGTTTTTGGAAGTAAAAACGAACGGGAATTAAAAAAGATTCAGCCGGCGGTGGAAAAAATAAATGCTTTGGAACCCCGGATTCAGGCCATGAGCGATGATGAGCTCAAGGCCCAGACCCAACTATTCAAAGACCGACTGAACACTGGTGAATCCCTTGATGATCTTCTGCCGGAAGCCTTTGCAACCGTGAGAGAGGCATCCGTCCGCACCCTCGAAATGCGTCATTTTGACGTTCAGCTCATCGGTGGAATGGTGCTGCACCAGGGAAAGATCGCTGAAATGAAGACGGGTGAAGGCAAGACACTGGCAGCCACCCTGCCGGCTTACCTGAACGCGCTTTCAGGCGAAGGCGTCCATATCGTTACCGTGAATGACTACCTGGCAAGGCGGGATACGGAATGGATGGGGCATATCTATAAATTTTTAGGACTTTCCGTGGGCTGTATTCTGCATGGGCTGAATGACAATGAGCGTAAAGCCTCATACAGTGCAGATATCACTTACGGCACCAACAATGAGTTCGGCTTTGACTACCTTAGAGACAATATGAAGTTCGATAGCGATGCCCTCGTTCAGAAAACCCCCAATTTTGCCATTGTGGACGAGGTGGACAGCATTTTGATCGACGAGGCTCGAACCCCTTTGATCATATCCGGGCCGGCGGAGAAATCGACCGATCTGTACCACCTGGTCAACGGCATCATTCCACGCCTGGTTCCTGAAAGTGACTTTACCGTGGATGAAAAGGCTCGGGCGGCGGTTATGACCGAGGAAGGGATGGCCAAAGCGGAAAAATTGCTCAAGGTCGACAACCTGTACGATCCGCAAAATATCGAACTTCTTCACCATGTTAACCAGGGGCTCAAGGCTTACACCCTCTTCAAAAGAGATGTCGACTATATTGTGAAAAATGGAGAAGTTATTATCGTAGATGAATTTACGGGCCGTCTAATGCCCGGCCGTCGATACAGTGACGGATTACACCAGGCCCTTGAAGCCAAAGAAAACGTCAAGATTGAAAACGAAAATCAGACCCTGGCGACCATTACGTTTCAGAACTATTTTAGAATGTACAACAAACTTGCCGGCATGACCGGGACTGCCGATACAGAAGCTGCTGAATTTAAAAAAATATATGACCTTGACGTTATGGTGATTCCCACCAATCAAAATATGATCCGAACGGACAATTCGGATGTCATCTATAAAACCCGCAAAGAGAAATATGACGCTGCACTCGAAGAAATCATTGAGCTTCATAAAAAAGGACAGCCTGTTCTGGTGGGCACAATTTCCATTGATGTTTCAGAAAGTTTTTCCGAAAAATTAAAGAAAAGAGGCATTAAACATACGGTGTTGAATGCAAAAAACCATGAAAAAGAGGCCGAGATTATTGCCATGGCAGGTCAAAAATCAGCGGTTACGATTTCAACCAACATGGCCGGTCGTGGAACCGACATCGTACTGGGTGAAGGGGTTACCAAACTGGGAGGGCTTCATATCCTCGGAACTGAAAGACATGAAAGTCGACGTATTGACAATCAGCTCAGGGGACGTTCGGGGCGGCAGGGAGATCCGGGTTCCTCGCGCTTCTTCCTCGCTCTGGAGGATGATCTGTTGCGCATATTCGGTGGAGAACGCATCACCGGGATTATGGAGAGGCTGGGTATGGAAGAAGGTGAGCCCATCGAGAACAGACTCATCAGCAAAGCGATTGAAAATGCTCAGGCAAAAGTGGAGGGACACAATTTTGATATCCGCAAGCAACTGTTAGAATATGACGATGTCATGAATCAACAGCGAGAGGTCATATACAGACAGCGACGGGAAGCCCTGGACGGTAAAGACTTAAAGTCCGTCATCGAGGAGATGATCGGCGACAAGGCCGAGGAGATCGCTGATACCTATTCGGATGAAAGAGCGCTTCCTGAAGAATGGGACTGGAAGGGATTGAACAAGGCGGTGTTTAAACAGTTTAACCTTCGGCTGGATGAAATCGATGCGGATACCATGGACGGACTGACCCGGGAGGGGGCGGCCCAGCTGATTACCGACGCCTGTCTCAGGGAATATGAAGAAAGAGAGGCCGCCGTGGGAGCTGAAGACTTCAGGCATCTCGAGCGGATTGTTATGCTTCAAACCGTCGACAACCTGTGGAAAGATCACCTGCTGAGCATGGATCACTTGAAAGAAGGGATCGGCCTCAGGGGGTATGCACAGCAGGATCCGCTCATCATTTACAAAAAAGAAGGGTTCGAACTGTTTCAGGATATGATATCCAGGATCAAAGAAGAGACCGTGGGCATTCTGTTCAGAATTCAGATATCTGAACCCAAAAAGATTGACGACCTGCGCAAGCCAAAGGAGCAGAAAATGATATTTTCCGGTGGGGGTGAACCTTCAAGGAAAAACCCGGTCAAGAGAACCCAAGATAAAGTCGGACGAAACGCCCCGTGTCCGTGCGGAAGTGGGAAAAAATTCAAGAAATGTTGCGGGAAATAGCCGGCGGCCATAAGATTTTAGGATCATCATCCCGATGAGTTGGTGTGATCCCGGAGGGTTCAAGGATTCGAGTGAAAATGCTACAGAGCAAAAGGGGATTGCTTGCAACGGGGAGCTTCATTAACTTTAGGCACTTTAGGCATTTTAGCTCACTTTAGGCACTTGTCCTATAAAGCCGAACCCTCTTCTCCAAATTTTATTGCGTGTACTCTTTACAAGTCCGTGTGTTAATGATTATAATTTAATATAAACCGACTTGGGGAAATAATTCAATGAGCGAGCACCGCCCTGAAATAGAAGAGGATGTCATTTCCGAAATCAGGGACGAGACCGATGAGCCGCCCATGTACAAGGTCCTCCTTCACAATGACGATTACACCACCATGGAGTTTGTCATTGAAATCCTGATCCTGGTTTTTAGAAAATCACCGGAGGATTCGGTGGAAATTATGCTGAACGTCCACCATAAAGGTGTCGGAGTTTGTGGTGTATATACCTATGAAATGTCGGAAACCAAGTTGAATAATGTTCATGCCCTGGCCAGCCAATATGGTTTCCCGCTAAAGTGTACGATGGAGAAAGAATAGACCATGATCAGCAAAGAACTAAGCGAAACTTTGGGTTTTGCCGTAAGAGAAGCCAAAAGAAGACGCCACGAGTATGTGTGTGTGGAGCACTTGCTTTTTGCCATTTTATACGACAGCGAGGGAATAGAAATTATTGAAAATTGCGGCGGAAATATTGATAAGCTAAAAGATGCTCTCGAGTCATTTTTTGGCCAGCGAATGGAAAGCATTCCCGAAGACGATGAATATGTCCTCCAGCAGACCGTCGGTTTTCAAAGAGTGATCCAGAGAGCCATTAATCATGTCCGTTCCGCCGAAAAGCAGGAGGTGGACGTCAGTGACATCCTCGCATCCATTTTTCAAGAAAAGGATTCCCATGCTGGATATTTCCTGACCGAAGAAGGTGTAACCCGTCTGGATGTTTTAAGCTACATTTCCCACAATGTTTCCAAATCGCCATTCAGAGACCGATCGGATGATTTTGTGAAACCCGGCAAAATGGAGAAAAAGAAAAAGGCTGATCCCCTGGAGGCGTTTACCATCGACCTTGTCAAAAGTGCCGCTGAAGGAAAGCTGGACCCGCTCATCGGCAGAGAGCTCGAAATGGAGCGAACCATTCAGGTCCTGTGCCGGCGGCGAAAAAACAACCCGATCTTCGTGGGAGATCCAGGTGTTGGGAAAACCGCAATGGCCGAAGGACTGGCAATCAAGATAAACAGCGGATCTATCCCCGATTTGCTTAAAGATATTCGCATATATTCCCTTGATCTGGGGGGCCTTCTGGCCGGTACGAAATTCCGCGGTGATTTTGAGGAACGCTTAAAAGGGGTTCTGTCGGCTTTGAAAAAGAAAAAAAATTCCATTTTGTTCATCGATGAGATCCATACAACGGTGGGTGCCGGTGCCACCAGCAGAGGATCCATGGATGCTTCCAACATCTTGAAACCGTCTTTGTCAACCGGTGAGCTGCGCTGTATGGGCTCAACGACCTACGAAGACTACAAGAATTTCTTTGAAAAAGACCGCGCCCTGTCCCGACGGTTCGAAAAAATCGAAATTTTGGAGCCTCCGGTAAAGGAGACCATTCAAATTCTAAAAGGACTTCGTTCCCGTTATGAAGAGCATCACAACATTATTTATACGGATCAGGCATTAAAATCCGCAGCGGAGCTGTCTGCCAAATATATTAATGATCGTTATCTGCCCGACAAGGCTATCGATGTCATCGACGAAGCAGGGGCGTTTGTCAGACTTTCCAATTCTCCCCGAAAAAAGAAGATCAACCCCAAAGATATTGAAAAAATCGTCGCCAAGATGGCCAGAATCCCGGCCATCAGCGTATCGACGCCCGACAAATTGAAACTCGAGACCCTTGAAGAAAAGCTCAAACAGGTTGTTTTTGGACAGGACGATGCAATAAAATCACTCGTTACTTCCATAAAACGCTCCCGTGCCGGTCTTGAAACGCCTGGCAGACCCGTCGGATCTTTTTTGTTTGCCGGCCCTACCGGTGTCGGAAAGACGGAGGTGACCCTGCAAGTTGCGAGGATTCTCGGTGTCCATTTTTCACGATATGATATGAGTGAATACATGGAAAAGCATTCGGTGGCGCGCCTCATCGGTGCACCTCCGGGTTATATCGGTTTTGATCAAGGCGGACTTTTGACGGACGAAATCCGCAAAAATCCTTACAGTGTGCTTTTGTTCGACGAAATAGAAAAAGCACATCCGGATATGTTCAACATTCTGCTTCAGGTACTCGATCATGCCACGCTCACGGACAACAATGGCAAAAAGGCTGATTTCAGAAGCGTCATCATTATGATGACATCAAATGCCGGCACACGGGAGATGAGCACCGCATCCATCGGTTTTGGCGATAAGCAGCACGATACACACGATAAAGGGAAAATAGCCATTGAGAAGTTTTTCAGCCCGGAATTTAGAAACCGTCTGGATGACATCATTCATTTTAATGCGCTGACGGAAGACATCATGAAAAAGGTGGTGGATAAGTTCATGAACGAGCTTAAAGAACAACTCGCTGCTAAAAAGATCTCTATCCGTCTTTCCCCCGGGGCGCGAACATGGCTGGCCAAAAAAGGACATGATCCACGCTTCGGTGCACGGCCGCTGACTCGATTGATACAAACGGAAATCAAAGACACCCTTTCCGATGAGATTTTGTTCGGACGACTGGTAAAAGGCGGCGAAGTCTTTGTTGATTTAAAGAACGACAAATTGACTTTCAGCTACAACGGGTAAAGTTTAGAGATTCAAGCGCAGTCAGAAAAAATAGTATCAATAAGGAGGCATGGAGTTCCATGGCTCCTTTTTTATTTGTCTGTTAAAAACCTGGTCCTTCCCCGCGACGGGGGATCTACGAAGGGCCATGCCTGCCCCGTGGAATGCTTGCCCTGCCTGCCCCGCTGTGCCCCGTGAAATTTACTGCAAGTGACAGTGAAACGTATTACACTGGGGTAGGTCTATCAGATCGTACTGGGGTGAAATGCTTGCCCTGTGAAATGCTTGCCCTGTGAAATGCGAAGCCTATTTAACCGGGGCGAAGCCTATTTAACCGGGGCGTAGCATATTTCTCTGGGGTGGTAATATGCTTATTCCCCCTTGCGCTATGCCCATGCTCTTCGCGTATTCCTTACCCTTTAACCCCTAATCCCGAATGGCCCTTAATATTTTCATTATAATATAAAATCCCATTTGAGTTGCGAACATTCTGCACGAACTTACTATTCTTAAAATCCATATTGACTTTCCTCTTTATCATGATATAAGGTTATAGGAAAATCCATTAGTAATGAAGTAAGGAGAATGGAAAATGCTTGCCAAAATAACCTCAAAAAATCAGATTACGATTCCCAAAAAAATTATCGAAAAAATTCCGGATGTAAAACATTTTGATATAGAATTTAAAAATGGTGTCGTCATACTCAAACCCATTAAAATTTTCGATACGAACCTGGATCAGATCAGATCAAAGATAAAAAAACTGGGACTCAAAGAAGACAGTGTTGCTGAAGCGATACAATGGGCAAAATCAAAGAAATAAGGGTGGTCATAGATACAAATATAATCGTATCTGCAATATTGTTTGGCGGCATACCCGGCGAGCTCATACCTTTATGGAAGAGTGGGCGCATTAAGCCCTTGGCTTCCAAAAAGATCATCGAAGAATATATCAAGGTTCTGGCGTATCCAAAGTTTGAACTGTCCGAAACGGAGAT
>DATKWE010000163.1:0-4479 GCA_035529735.1 Desulfobacterales bacterium
GCCCACAGTCTCCATACCCCGTATTGGTGGCTGAAGTGTCTTGTCGGTCCGGAACGTGAAGATTGCCGGCTCGTAAACCTGTATCACCGTTTTCTTGTTTGGGATATCATGAGGCATCCCTGGATTACACGCTTTTTGGACAGGCTGCTCAATCCGGTTATGGGGAAGAGCATTGTGGTTTATCTGACAAAAGACGACCCTAACACCGTATTGTAAAAATTAATTAGTTTCCATCCATAAATGGCTATTTTTCCGATGAGCGGCGTTCTCCGCGGGTTTCCGCCCTCGACGTACTTACGTACGCCTCGGGCGAAAACCCTTGTGCGGCCTTGCTCATCGAAAAAATAGCCATTTATGAATTGGAAACTACTTAGTGCTCAAATCTATTTATGGATGGGCACTAGCCAGAATTTTTCATTCTTGTTATTCTTAAAAATGACTACAATAGTGTAGCCGTAAGCAACAGCTTTTTATCTAGTTGATTTCAATGTTTTTTTATATGAAAGACCTATTAAATCCTTCTTGAAATGTAGCCAAAGTTTTCACTTATCCCTTTAATCCATAAAACATATTCTCGGCCGGCTCCTTTTATAGCTCTGAAAAATCAAATAAATTCAATAGGAAACCCGTTCTGAAGATGTTTTGTCTATTCCTGGCACATTCGTTGCAAATATATTCTATCAAAAAATGGAAATACGTACGGTAGCATAACCCCCCATTCGTTGGGTTGAGCCTTTTTTAAAGTGCTAAGCTCGCTACGCTAAATCACGCCAAAGGCGGATAAATTTGTAGAACTTGGGCTATCAACCTCAAACAGCACCAAATTTTACACGCCGCTTTGCTAAGCGCTTTTCTGCAAAAGACTCAAAAGTTCATCACCGTGAGGTTTCTAAATGTCTTTTAGTGAGGATACGGCAATAAAAAGAGCCGTTGAACAGTCATATAGAGACCGGCAGTCAAACAGGCTGTAAATCCATGGTGAGTATAATCTCAGCATGAAGGGAGGCTCTGATTATGAAAAGCAAAATATCTAAATCGAAAGAGAAAAAAAAAGATATGAAAGAGAAAGGAGTTGATGCAAAAAAGCTCATTGGCATTGATCAGCCCTTTGATTACGAGGAGGTGGCTTCGATAACCTCTCCCGAATATGTCCGAAATATGCACCGTGATGGTGTCGCTGTCCTCCCTTATGAGAAACTGAGGAAAAATGTTCCCGGTTTTCATTTGTTTGAAGATCGGTGCATATGGATGAAGGCCGGGATCATCAATTTCCGGCTCTGCGATGGTGACAATGATTGCTACAATTGTCCCTTCGACCAAGCCATGAGAAGTGCCATGGAGGAAAAAGCTCCTCCGAAAGGAAATGAAAGACAAACGGACTGGGTGAATCAACTGAAAGAGAGATATCAGATTGTCGCAACGCCATGCATTCATTTTAAATCAGGGCGCATAGAATCACCTAAAGAATGTAGCAACAATTACGAGTGTTTTCATTGTCGTGTTCATCAGATGCTGTACACCAAAAAACAGGCGGAAGCCGTTGAGCGGCCAAAGTACACGAACGTCTCGGGATATCGGGTTGCTGATGATTATTATTACCACATCGGCCATTCCTGGGTCCACCTGGAGCATGATGGATGGAGCAGGATCGGAATCGACGACTTCATTTCCAAGATTTCCGGGCCGCTGGATACGATAAATCTACCTCCCGTCGGAGCCTTTTTAAAGCAGGGCGAAATAGGGTGGGTGTTGACCCGTAATGGTAACAAGGCTCCCATGCAATCCCCCGTGTCCGGAACCGTGTTTGCTGTAAATGATAGAATAAAAAAAGAGCCCGAGATTGCACATAATGATCCGTATGGAGAGGGCTGGTTATGCCTTTTAGATCCTGCCAACCTGAGGTTTAATTTAAAAGGGCTTTATTTTGGGAAAGAGTCCTTCCAGTGGATAGATAAGGAAAACCAGAGTCTACTGAAAATACTGGGATCCAAATATGAACGACTGGCAGCCACAGGCGGTGGGCTGATCGACGACATATTTGGAGAAATTCCAGAGATTTCCTGGGATCGGCTGGTAAGGACTTTTTTTCGTACAGCAGAAAAGGGCTAAATCATTCTCGATATGGATAAAGATCAATTATCTTGGCACAATTATGTCTAAATATAATAAAAAAAGACGGCAGGTCGTTTCATACCCTTAGAATAAAAGATACGATCCACCTTGCGCCTTATGGTTGCTAACCAATTGAAATAAAATTTATTATTTCCAGAAACGGCAATATTGACTCGTAAAGTAACCGGGTTCGGATACAAAAGGTGGACATAAACAGGTCGTGAAAGGAGAGCCTACCATGAAACACAATGTATATGAATTTAAAAAGAAAAAAACAGACAAAGAAGCGGAGGGGTTGCGTTCGAAAAGACGCATTGGCATCGATCAGCCTTTTGATAATGATGCGGTGGTTTCGATAACCGGTCCCGAATATACTCGATACGTAAACCGAGACGGAATAGCTGTTCTCCCTTATGAAGGGCTGAAGAAAAATGTCGCTGATTTTCTTTTGAAAGCCGTTGAACAACCTAATTACACAACGGTTTCGGGGTTTCAGGTTGTGGATAATTATTATCACCACGTCGGCCATTCCTGGGTTCATCTATTGAATGATGGATGGGTCAGGATCGGAATCGATGATTTCGTCTCCAAGGTTTTCGGGCCGGCGGATACGATACATCTTCCTTCAGCCGGAGACTTTTTGATGCAGGGCGAAGTTGGATGGGTACTGACCCGAAATGATCAAAAGGCTCCCATGCAATCGCCGGTGTCCGGAATCGTGTTTGCCGTAAACGATAAAATAAAAGAGCAGCCTGAGGTTACACGCGATGATCCGTATGGAGAGGGTTGGTTATTTCTTTTAAATCCTGTCAGCCTGGAGATCAATAAAAAGGAACTCAAATTGGGAAAAGAATGCTTCCAATGGATCGAAAAGGAAAATCAGAATCTTTTAGAGTTGTTGGGGAACACGTACGAGAGACTGGCAGCCACCGGCGGTGGACCGATCGGCGATATCTTCGGGAATTTTCCTGAGATTGGCTGGGACCGGCTGGTGAGGACCTTTCTTCGAACAGCAGAACAGAGATAGCCCGAACTAAAGATTTAGAAATTATTTCGCCAGCTTTTCCATTAAGTTGATGCGTTTATTGCGCTAAAGCTTTACGGCTTTTATCAAGTATTACAAAGGGGGGTTTTCGTGTTTGAGACCTCCTTTGCTGTTTTAGTAACACTGTGTTATAAAAAAGATATTTTATTTGATGAACATGACCTCAAGATTTCTGTGGCGCAACCATTACCCAATGATGCGTTTGCACAAAAATTTTGGTGCGTAACTTGAGTTTCTAATATATTATGAATCGGGATATCACCCAAAAAAAAGAGGCCCAGCAGCAACAGCAAATCGAACAGTTTCGAATATGGCTTGCCACCTTAAATACCATTTCCAAAACCGTCAGCAACAGTTTGAATCTTGATAAGATTCTAAGCAGCACAATTGATAAAATTCTCGAGACCCTTGAGGTTGACAGTGTCAGGATTTATCTGTTGGACGATGGGAGAAAGGCGCTTCGTCTGGTGGCGCACAAAGGGCTTTCATCTGATTTTATAAACAATCCCCTTATTAGATCTCGCAAACCCGGCGACGGGCTTCTGGGTCAGATCCTCCTTGATGGTGAGACAAAGGTGGTGGATAATACGCTGCAATCCGGTACTCCCTATGCCGATCTGCTTATTGAAGAAGGCTTCACATCCATTGTTGATATACCCCTGACAACCAAGGGAGCATCCATAGGCGTGATGTGTGTGTCCAGTCTTACGCCATATAAATTCTCATCCGAAGTTGTTGAATTTTTGACCGCCATCGGCAACCATATCGGTGTAGCTGTGGATAATGCAAATCTGTATAAAAATATTAAAGAGGCCTATCAGGATCTAAGAGAGGCTCAGGAACAGGTTGTTCAGGCGGAAAAACTGGCCTCTTTAGGCAAATTGGCCGCCACTATTGCCCATGAGATAAACAATCCACTTGCCGGGGTTTTAAACTATATCCGATTGATCATAAAGCAGCTTACACGGAATCACTTTTCTCATGAAAAACTTGAGGATATCCTCCGATATTTGAAAATTATGGAATCTGAGACGGCTCGGTGCGGAGAAATCGTTAAAGACCTTCTGGCATTTGCCCGTCGGACTAAAATTACCATTGAGAGCAACAATATTGAAGACATTATTGATAAAACCCTGAATCTAATTTCCCATGATCTGGAGATGAAAGAGATTCAGCTTCAAAAAACAATTGAGCCGAATCTGCCAAAAGTTAAATGCGATTTTAAACAGATCCAGCAGGTTCTTTTAAACCTCATGTACAATGCTTCAGAGGCAATGCCGAACGGGGGGACTCTGACAGTAACAGCCCATAGAGCTGTCGGA
>DATKWE010000164.1:0-3521 GCA_035529735.1 Desulfobacterales bacterium
TGATATCTGTATATCAATTGTTGTTGTGAATGGTGTAGATAATAGTAAGGTGTGTCAGGAATAAAGGGGGAGATCATTTTTGTGATACGATATTACCGTATCACAATTGCGAGTGAACAAAGATACTTGCAAGATATCAAAGGTTTTTTACACGCTCGATTTCCATGGTAGTCTCAATATATCTGTCTTTTTTACTCTAAGTTCCGGACACAACATGTGGTGTCCGTTCTATGTTTTTAATGATGGTTAAAATTTGCACTCTTAGTTGATTTATTGTATATGTTATAGCACTTAATATTCCTACACAAACCTCTTTTTACAAACTCCTGAAATTGAAGAATATTATGATGTATTGTTAAACATAACGGGATTAAACCATAATGCAAGAAGTTATAATCATGATTTACACCCACATATAGAAAGAAACTGTCTTTACGATTCTATGCAGACAATCATTTTTTGACATATATAATTAATTGGAGAATAACCATGAAAAAGAGTTATCATTTTGCTTATTTTATTATCTTTGTTTTATCCATTTGTTTTTTTTTACCTCTGCCTGTATATGCTGACGAGAAAATCGAGTTGTCTGACGGACAGACCATTTATGTGCCTGCTTATTCACATATTTACAGTGGCAACCGTGAACAACCCTTCTTATTAACGGTAACTTTAAGCATCAGAAACATTGATCCTAAGCATCAAATCAAAATCACAGTAGTCGATTATTACGAGACGCAAGGGAAGCTTTTAAAAAAATATTTAGAAAAGCCAGTAATTCTAAATCCATTAGAATCATTACGCTATATCATACCAGAAAAGGACAAAAGTGGTGGGTCAGGTGCCAACTTTATTGTTGAATGGAAATCCGATAAATTTGTTAATCCACCCATTGTTGAATCAATAATGATTAGCACACGAAGTAATCAAGGCGTTTCTTTTACTTCTCGTGGTCGAACAATCAATACATTTAAGTAATTATGTACGTCGAACAACGGGATTAAGGGCGACTGCAAACCCGTAGCACCTTGTGCCGGAGTTCAGTAATAATTAACTATCCATGCCGTTAGCAATCCTAACCAAATTTAGTGCAGCTTTAGGGCGAGCCCTTCTTGGGGCATCCCGTGACTTGGCACCTATCATCACGGTCATCGCTCTGTTTCAGGTTCTGGTCTTGCATCAACCCTTCCCAGAGCTTTTATCTATTTTGGCTGGATTGGGATTGGTCATTGTTGGCTTAGCCCTCTTTGTCATCGGTTTGGACATCGGTCTATTTCCCTTGGGAGAAACCATGGCAGAAGAATTCGCGCGTAAAGGAAGCCTCTTCTGGCTGCTGCTCTTCGCTTTTACTTTAGGGGCGGGAACAACTGTTGCCGAGCCAGCCCTTATAGCCGTAACACGCGAAGGAGCTAAAGCCGTAGCTGAAGCGGGCCTTATTGAAAATATCTCTGCTTCGATAGACCGTTATGCTCTTGGTGTTCGCTTGACCGTGGCATTGTCTGTTGGTGCTGCAATTGTTCTTGGGGTATTGCGAATCTTACGCGGTTGGTCCCTGCCGGTTTTAATCGTTGGCGGTTACGTGCTGGTTATGATCATGACCTTATTCGCGCCGAAGGAGATCGTAGGATTAGCTTATGATTCGGGCGGAGTTACCACCTCAACTGTCACAGTGCCGCTCGTTACGGCTTTGGGTGTGGGACTTGCACGAACTATTCGCGGCAGAGACCCCTTGACGGACGGTTTTGGCCTCATCGCTTTGGCGTCCCTTACCCCTATGATTTTCGTCATGTTTTTCGGATTGATTGTACATTAGGTGAAACATGGAAATTCTTTTTGATCCTATGATGCTGCTGCTGGCCACAGCCAAAGACGTGCTGCCGGTTCTCGGGCTGCTGGTATTATTTCAAACCCTTGTGCTTAAAAAACCAATTCCACGGCCGGGCAGAATTATTTTTGGTTTCGGCTTAGTCCTGGTAGGCATGGCCTGCTTTCTTGCTGGATTGGATTTGGCCATTTTTCCAGTTGGCAGAACCATGGCTCTTCAGCTGGTTAAGGGTGCCCAGAACGGTGGTAAGGTAACTTGGGCAGCCTACGGGTGGATTTATCTTTTTGCCTTTTTGGTGGGTTTTTCCACCACAATAGCAGAGCCTTCCCTCATCGCTGTGGCCCATAAAGCGCATGAAGCCTCGCGCAAAGCGGTTTCACCCTGGGGGCTGCGTATCGCGGTTGCTATCGGGGTTGCCATCGGTATTACACTTGGTACTTTTCGAATCGTCACAGGAACACCGCTTTATCTTTATATTATGGTTGGATATGTAGTAGTGATCATTCAAACCGTATTCGCGCCACGGATGATTATTCCATTGGCTTATGATTCCGGTGGAGTGACGACATCTACGGTTACCGTCCCCTTGGTTGCAGCCCTTGGCTTGGGGCTGGCATCCCACGTTCCGGGCCGAAGTCCAGTTATTGATGGATTTGGACTCATTGCGTTTGCCAGTCTATTTCCAATCATCAGCGTTTTGGGATACGCTCAATTGACTCAGTGGATGGTGCGACGGCGAAACCGTAATAAATAAAAAAGCCCGGCCATGAGAGCAAAGCTTCAATATGGAAGGGGTCGGGCGAAAAGTGAGGGTGCAAAATGCCATATAAATCCATCGTTGCTATGATTAAGCCGACTTTGACCGACGTGGTCGTCAGTTCGGCAAAACAGGTAGGCGCTACAGGAGCGACAATCATACCCGCTTCGGGTACAGGTGCTCGTGAGGCGAAAACATTTTTCGGCCTTACCCTGGATATCCGCACTGATGTGGTTATCTTCCTGGTGGACAGTGAAATGGTTGAGCCAGTCCTGTCCGCCATTAAAGAGGCAGGACGGTTTAGCGAACCAGGCACAGGTATCGCTTTTGTGTTTCCTGTAGAGCAGACAGTTGGTTTTGAAAGTCAATTGTCAAAACCGCAGCGGTGACGAAAGACAATTTTGTGTATTTCACGAACCGAAATGATGTTCATCTTCGATGAGCAACTATTTCGCCTGGTTGTTGGCTTCAAGGCTCATACGCTTCGACTATAACTTTTCACAAGACATTAATCATAAAAACAAAATTTGAAATGCGTGTTTCAATAAATTATAATTTAATGATAATTATCCTAAGCACAACATTCGAAGGTGCTGAGCTTCTCAATAATACCAACTTGTAAGTTTCAGAGTCTTTCTTAATATGCTCGCTATACCAGATATTGTGGGTTCCGTATCTTTGGCGAAACCTGTGTTTTCTCCAACATAGTGCGGACCTGAGATAACTGCAAGTGCGCCACGAGCGCACTTTTAATATAAAGTGTGCGTAACTGCACAAAAGATGAGGGAGGGCCCCTCGGAGCCGGCTTACAGGAGCAGGCTTCAAACCACCTCAAGCTGCTGTGGTCAAAAGCCCTGGTGGTGAGCGTTGAAGGAAAAGGCATGGCAAAGACTGTGTCAGGTGAGGATCAAGGAGATGAGCGTAAGCGAACCATTGATG
>DATKWE010000165.1:0-5048 GCA_035529735.1 Desulfobacterales bacterium
ATTAATTTAAAAACCACAGCCTCATTTTTTTGTCAATAATTTTTTCAGATGAATATCTATAACCCATTAAATTTTCATTAAATTTGGCCAACTCCTCATGCTAAACCCATGCGCTGCTTCTATTACTGAATATCCATTTCAAGATGTTTTTTTGACCGGCCTTATCCCCGGAAACCCCATTCTAAAGAACGGGGTTTCCGGGAAGCTTCACAATCGCTATCATTGTTGAAAATATGCTTTAGAAATTATTTGATCATAGGGTGTAACCAATGGCTACAGCAGATGCATTAAAAGCTACAATGTTATAATCAATTGTTTTAATTTAATTAATCATAAAATCTTTTTTCATATCTGTTCCATGCGTAGCCAATTTAATCACATCCATTACGCCCTTCAAATCACCCTTTTCCCCTATGCGGCAAGAAAGCGCTTCAAAAATTCAATGATTCAAACGGAATAGATCTTTTGACAATCTGTGCAACGGTTTGTGGCACCAAGGTTGCAATTTAACCAGACAATGCAAGTCCTTTTGGTAATCACTGGGGCCGTAGTCTCAACTTCTGCTGGGTAAAGAAGTATATTGAAAAGATATCTCGCTCAATACCGGACAGAACCTTTGCTGCCAGGGGAGGCTATGCACAAGCAAAGGAGGCTGCCAACATGAAGAAAAAAAAAGAAAAATCGAAAAAGAAACGCCTGGTCGGGTTTCGGGTCGTGGAAGATGAATGTATCTGGATGAAGGCCGGAGTTGTCAATTTTCGATTATGCGAAAATGCTTTTGATTGCTACACTTGTGCCTTCGATGAAGGAATGCAGCGAGCCATGAGTTCCGGGAATCATTCAGAAATCGAATTGAAAGAACCTGAGTGGGTCAAGTATTTAAAGACACGCTACCACGGTGCGGAGCGGCCATGTCGCCATGCCTTAACCGGACGTGCGGATGCCCCAAAGATCTGTCCACTTAACTATGAATGCTATCATTGTGTTTTTGACCAGATGATGGACGAAATTGACATCGCAGAACTGGGCGAACCGCCCGGCTATGCGTTAGCATCCGGTTATAAAATGGCCAGAGGCTATTATTATCATTCGGGACACTGCTGGGTCCGTTTTGATCATGGCGGACGGGCTCGAATTGGTTTTGATGACTTTATGGTCAAGCTGTTCGGTGCTTTTAAATTTTTAAGCTTTCCGACGCTTGGAGCTACTATTAAAAAAGACCAGCGCGGTTTGACAATCGGTCGAAGTGGTCGAAAAGCTGCATCACTGTCTCCTGTCACCGGGACTGTTATTGCTGTAAACCACAAAGCCTTCGATCATCCCGAGATTCTACATGAAGATCCGTACAATGAAGGATGGCTTTGTATGATAGAGCCGGATATGCCCAAAAAAAATTTGAGGGGGCTCTATTTTGGCAAAGATAGCATGCGGTGGATGGAGCAAGAGAGCCGTAAACTATTGAATCTTGTGGGGCCGGAATATGAACAGTTGGCGGCTACCGGCGCCCAGCCGATTAGCGATGTATTCGGTAATTTTCCGGAACTCGAGTGGGATCAGCTGGTGAAGACCTTTCTGCGAACAGGGGCCTAAACGGGCTTGATGGGAGTTCTTAAAGGATTTTAATCAAAGAAGGGGGCATCCATGTCCATTAGGTTGGGTTTTTATGTCTGCCATTGCGGAATCAATATTGCCGGCAAAGTCCGTGTAGAAGAAGTGGCGGCTTTTACCCGGGAACTGAAAAATGTAGTGATCGCAAGAGATTACAAGTTTATGTGCTCAGATCCCGGCCAGGAGATGATCGAAAAGGACATTAAAGAATTCGACCTTAACAGGGTGGTGGTGGCCTCCTGTTCGCCAAGACTTCACGAGAAGACCTTTCAGGGTGCTTGCCAGCGGGCCGGGCTCAATCCTTATTTTTTCCAGATGGCTTCGGTTCGCGAACAAGTTTCCTGGGTGACCAAGGATGAAGATGCGGCGACCCGCAAAGCAAAAACACTCGTAGCAGCGGCGATCAACCGGGTCAATTATCATGAACGCCTTTATGCCCGAGAGGTCAATGTACATCCTGACATCATGGTTGTGGGCGGAGGCATTGTCGGCATGCAGGCGGCCCTGGACATCGGCAAGTCAGGACATAAAGTATATCTGGTAGAAAAATCGTCAACCATTGGCGGACATATGCTCCAGTTCGA
This sequence comes from Desulfobacterales bacterium, assembly GCA_035529735.1. Taxonomy (GTDB): domain Bacteria; phylum Desulfobacterota; class Desulfobacteria; order Desulfobacterales; family UBA11574; genus JAAXQD01. Next base: position 2,193 of record DATKWE010000165.1, read on the forward strand.
TAAAACCTTTCCGACCCTCGACTGTGCCGCATGTATTGGAACCCCAAAAATGGTTGAAGTGGCCCAGAATGCAAACATCGAGCTGCTTTCGTACAGCGAGGTAAAGGAAGTAGCGGGATACATCGGCAACTTCACCGTTAAAATCCGTCGCAAACCGCGGTATGTAATAGAGGGTGTCTGTACCGGGTGTGGTGAGTGCGTTAATGTCTGCCCGGTATCGGTCCCCAGTGAATGGGATGAGGGGCTGGACGATCGAAAGGCCATCTACAGAGCCTTTCCACAGGCCGTACCCATTACTTTTAGTATAGACAAAAAAGACCGGGCGCCGTGTGTAACCGCTTGTCCGGCAGGCATCAATATTCAAGGCTATGTGCAACTTGTCAGCAAGGGAAAGTATCAGGAGGCAACGCGACTCATCATGGAGCGGCTGCCGCTGCCGAGAGTCCTGGGTCGCGTCTGCCCGCATCCTTGTGAATCTGAATGCCGAAGGCAGGAGTTGGATGAAGCAATTGCCATAAGGGATTTGAAGCGCTTTGCCGCTGACCATGCGAATTTGGAAGCGCTCGAGCCGCCCAAAATCGAAGAACGCACGGAAAAGGTGGCCGTGATTGGATCCGGTCCGTCGGGGCTGACCGTCGCATACTACCTGCGGCTAAAGGGCTACCCGGTGACCATCTTTGAAGCACTTGAGGTTTTGGGCGGAATGCTCCGGGTGGGCATTCCGGATTATCGGCTCCCACCGGAAGTTCTGGATCAGGAGATAGACTACATCCTCAGACTGGGGGTTAAAACGCGCACCGGCGTCAGACTCGGAACTGATCTCACATTTGAAGATTTGAAAGAACAGGGCTTTGCCGCTGTATTCCTTGGGATTGGAGCCCATAATTCTTTGGATATGCAAATCCCCGGTGAAAAGGACACCCAGGGCGTTATCGATGCGGTTCGCTTTTTAAGGGAAGTTAATTTGGGCAATAAAACATGCCCCGGCAGCCGGGTTGTGGTCATCGGCGGCGGTAACGTGGCCGTTGACGCTGCAAGGGTTGTTAAACGTCTGGGGGCCCAAGAAGTCACGGTCGTGTATCGCCGCTCAGAACAGGAAATGCCGGCCTATTCAGAAGAGATCGAGGGGGCTAAAAAGGAAGAGATTCGCTTTTCCTTTCTCACCGCCCCGGTCGGGATTCTTGCAAAAGAGGGTATGGTGGACGGCTTTGAATGTATCCGAACCCAACTTGGACCGCCGGATGACAGTGGACGACGCCGCCCGGTTCCGGTGGACGGTTCCGAATTCGTAATCCCCTGTGATGCGGTGATTCCGGCCATTGGTCAGAAAATTGACACATCTTGGGCAGCCCGGGTGCCGGACTTGAAATGGTCTCGACGAAACACACTGAATGTCAACCCCCAAACAATGCAAACCGGTATCCCCTATGTTTTTGCCGGAGGCGATGCGGTCACCGGCCCGGACACCGTGATACAGGCGGTGGCTGCAGGTCACAAGGCTGTCGAGGCAATCCATCGCTATATCAACGGCGAGGACCTGGAACTTTACACGCAACAGCTCGAGGCACGGAAAAAACCGGACGCTGATTGGCAAAAAATTCCGGAAGGGATTCCCCAAAAAACCCGGGCCCATCCAAAGCATCTGGACGCCAAAATGAGTGTTGCCTGCTTTGACGAAGTGAACCTCGGATTTTCAGAAAGTGCGGCCCATCAAGAAGCCCGTCGCTGCCTTAATTGCGGTGTCTGCTGTGAATGTATGGAATGCGTTACGGTCTGCGAGGCCAAGGCCATAGATCACAACATGCAGGCAGAAGAACTGGAGGTAAAAGTTGGGAGTATTATCATCGCCACCGGTTACGACATCATGGATCCCACACCAATGAAGCAGTTTGGCTATGGCAAATATCCCAATGTCTTTACTTCTCTTGAGTTCGAACGCCTCAGTAATGCAACCGGGCCCACCGGCGGCGAGATCTTTATCAGAGACGAAAACAAGGATTTGACCCGAACCCCAAAAAGCGTGGCCATTTTGCACTGCATCGGCAGCCGGGATGTGAACTATCACGAATACTGCTCCCGGGTTTGCTGTATGTACGCCCTCAAGTATGGCCATTTAATTCATGAGAAGGTCGGTCACGACACCCAGGTTTATAATTTTTACATTGACATGCGCTGTTTTGGCAAAGGCTATGAAGAATTTTATCGCCGGTGTCAGGAAGAAGGAACCCACTTCATCAGAGGCAAGGTGGCTGAGATTACCGACCAGGCTGTCAAACCGGAAGAGGAGGGTAAGCTCATTGCAATTGCAGAAGACACCCTTTTGGGAAGACGTTTAAGGGTTCCGGTGGATATGGTTGTCCTTTGCGTCGCCATGCAGGCGCGCAGTGATGCTCACAAGGTGGGCAGAATCTTTGGCGTCAACCTGGGTGCCGATGGATTTTTTTTGGAGGAACACCCCAAACTGGGTCCTTTGAATACGGCTACGGACGGTGTCTTCTTGGCCGGAGCCTGTCAAGGTCCCAAGGATATTCCGGATGCGGTCTCCCAGGCTTCCGGAGCAGCCGTCAAAGCCCTGGCATTGGCCACTCTTGGGAAGGTGGAGGTTGCTCCCATCATATCGTGGATCGATCCGGATGTGTGTGCCGGATGCCGGACCTGCATCGAGCTCTGTCCGTATACTGCCATAGAGTATAATGCCCGCATGGGCGTCTCAGTGGTCAATGAAGCCCTATGCAAAGGATGTGGAAGTTGTGCCGGATTCTGCCCGAGCGGTGCGGCACAGGTTAAACATTTCAACGAGAAGCAGATATTTGCAGAACTCGAAGGGATCGTTGATTCGTTGCATTCAGTGGGAAT
>DATKWE010000166.1:0-6375 GCA_035529735.1 Desulfobacterales bacterium
GATAAAGCGCCTGAGCTTGGAAAGGATGCTGTAAGAGCGGCGATTCTGAAGGTCACACATCCGATGTATCTGCTGAACCTTGATGGCCGACTGGCGGTTGGCCGGGGGGGTACGATAATCATCGGCGATAAGATGCCCCAAACCTCGGAAGGGTTCCCGCTGTATGCATACGCGCCCCCTTTGCATCCTGAAAATCTTGGCGACCCAAATTTTAAACGAACACATAACCTGCGCTACGCCTATATTGTCGGTGCCATGGCCAACGGCATTACATCCGTTGAAATGGTGGAAAAAGCCGGGCGATCCGGAATGGTCGGTTTTTTCGGCGCTGCCGGTCTTTCTCTTGAACACATAGAAACGGCCATCGTAACACTGCAGCAAAGCTTAATAAACCTCCCCTTTGGTTTTAATTTGATCCACAGTCCCAACGATCCTGAACTTGAGGCCGGCGTGGTTCAATTGTACTTAAAACGTGGCGTAAGATTGGTGAGCACCTCGGCCTACCTGGACCTGACACTACCCCTTGTTTATTATCGAGTAAAAGGGATCCATCGCGATGAAAGGGATAACATAATTTGTCCCAACAAGGTCATTGCAAAAGTATCACGGATTGAAGTGGCCGGAAAGTACTTGTCACCGCCACCGAAAAAACTTCTGGGACATCTGGTCGACCAAAAAATGATTACCAGAGAAGAAGCCGAACTCGCTCAATCGGTACCCATGGCTGAAGATCTGACTGCAGAAGCAGATTCCGGTGGACATACAGACAACCGTCCGGCAATTTCTTTACTGCCGACCATGATTGCTCTGCGAGATGAGTTGACCGCAAAATACAGGTACAACAGGCCGCCTTGTGTCGGGCTCGGCGGTGGAATCGCCACACCCCATTCAGCTGCCGCGGCTTTTGCAATGGGCGCTGCCTATATTCTTACCGGTTCCGTCAACCAATCCTGCACGGAAGCCGGCACATCGGAAACCGTCCGTCAAATGCTGAGTGAAGCCAGACAGGCGGATGTGACCATGGCGCCTGCAGCCGACATGTTTGAAATGGGCGTTAAAGTCCAGGTCCTAAAACGCGGCACCATGTTTCCGCTTCGGGCAGCCAAGCTTTATGATCTTTATTGTAATTATGATCGTTTTGAAAATATTCCCGAAAAACAAAAAGCAATCCTTGAAAGAGACTTTTTCCGGTGCAGTTTCCAGGATGAATGGGAACAGACGAAAATCTATTTTGCCAGGCATGACCCGAAACAGATCCAACGGGCGGAAATAGACCCCAGGCACAAAATGGCCCTTGTCTTTCGATCCTACCTCGGCCAATCCTCCAACTGGGCGAACACGGGCGATCCTTCAAGAAAAATCGATTATCAGATATGGTGCGGCCCGGCCATCGGCGCTTTTAATCAGTGGGTTAAAGGGTCATTTCTCGAAAAACCTGAATACCGGAAAATTGGTGTCGTTGCCATGAACCTTCTGTGCGGCGCTTCGGTGGTAACCCGTGCAAACTGGCTTAGAAATCAGGGGGTTGTACTGCCTGATGGTATTGGGAATTTTCCGCCGACGGCCCTTGAAGAAATATTAGAATTGCTCGAACCGTAACCCGTTCGTTCTTTGAAACTTTTTCGCTTACAGACAGGTTCTTGATGGACTAAAGGAATATTTTGGGTGAAATCGCCGTATAATGCATTCGATCCAGATCCATAAGATTGACAAAATTATTAAGAATATCGGTAATTTTTAGTATTTTAACGATATTCATGCCCATGGTTGACGGCTTTTCCGGCCGCAAACCGATGGGTGTTTGGGTATAAAGTTCTTTCATGATTTCAAATCCGTTATAATCGACCGACGCATTGGAGATGATTCCCCTGACCGTGTAAATAAAATCGAACCGGTCATCTTTGCGTTTTCCACCTTCGATCAATAGGATATATTTTTTTACAATTTCATCTTCTCCGGTGCCGGGTAAGATCTTGCCGCTTGCATTAAAGTAAAAACCTTTTTCCGCCAGCCATCCCCGCAAATCTTGGAGGATCTGTTTTGCCTCGGGAATCGTAACCTTCAAATCCGCCACCAGCAGGCCGCCGAGGTAAACTGTAAATGCCTGATCCGGGTTGTACTGTCTGGCGTATCCGGATTGCATTCCCCCCAATGGATCCGGCGGAAGAAATTCCCTGGACCAACGTTTCCACTTTGCAAGATTTATTTCCAGTCTCTGGGAAAGTGCTCTGCTGGTAAAGAATTTTATCATACCCAACCTTGATAAACTTTTTACGAAAACATTAATCTTGATAGCTTGTTATGTTAGCATGTCAACTATAAAGACTTTTAAAAGGGCCTTGCCGGTCCGGTCAAATCCCCATTAAATACTCAATATAAGGCTCCAGCATCAGGTTCAGATTTTAATTCTCGAAAACCTCAATGTTTCCAATCGGTTAAAATTTTTATATTCTTGGAATCAAATCCCGTTTAAATGGAAAAATATTTTTTTCAAGGTCCATATTGGGATTCATTAAAAACGTCTTTAAAAAATCGACACTTTGATTAAACAGTTGTTATGTCAATATGTCAACTAAAAATTTATCACCCATGGCTTGCAAATATTTTTTTCTTGCATTATGATCGATCAACTTGTAAAAAAGTCAGATTTTTCTCTGTTTTCAAATCGATCCGACGTTTTATCATCAATAAATAGATACATCATTGAAACCGACCGACAACAAAATAACCCGGGATACACCGGTGGCCATTATAGGGATGGGGTGTCTCTTTCCCAAGTCATCGGGTGTGAAAGCCTACTGGCGGCTCCTTTTTAATGGTGAAAATGCAATCACGGATGTGCCGGAAACCCACTGGTCATCAGAAGATTTTTTTGACGAAGATCCTAAAAAACCCGATCATGTTTACTGCAAAAAGGGAGGATTTATTCCCCCGACCGCTTTTGATCCCACCGAATTCGGAATTCCGCCGTCTTCGCTTGAAGCCACCGATACCTCTCAGCTCCTTGGCCTGATCACCGCAAAAAAAGCCCTTGAGGATTCAGGATACGGAGAAAAGGAAAATTTTAACCATGACAGGACCAGTGTCATACTCGGCGTAACCGGGACACAGGAACTGGTTATCCCGCTGGGGGCCCGGCTCGGCCATCCAATATGGCGACGCGCCCTCGAAGATTCAGGAATCAGCCCCGAAAAAACCGAGGTGGTGGTTCAAAAAATATCCGATTCATATGTGTCATGGCAGGAAAACTCATTCCCGGGGCTTTTGGGAAATGTCGTTGCGGGAAGAATATGCAATCGCCTCGACCTCGGCGGTACGAACTGCGTCGTGGATGCCGCCTGTGCAAGCTCCATGGGTGCCGTCCATCTGGCGGTTATGGAACTCATTTCAAGGAAAAGCGATATGGTGATCACCGGTGGCGTTGATATGCTCAACGACATCTTCATGCACATGTGCTTTTCCAAGACCCTGGTTCTTTCACCCACAGGGGATGCCCGGCCTTTTTCAAAAGATGCTGACGGCACAGTACTCGGTGAAGGGATCGGGCTGTTTGTCCTTAAACGGCTCGAAGATGCTGAAAGAGACGGCAACAAGATATATGCGGTAATAAAGGGCATCGGATCTTCAAGCGACGGAAAATCACAGAGCATATATTCGCCCAGAGCCGAAGGACAGACCAAAGCCCTGAAGATGGCGTATGACCAAGCCGGTGTAGATCCGGCCACCATCGAGTTGATAGAAGCCCACGGCACCGGCACCATCGTCGGTGATGAAGTTGAGTTTAAGGCCTTAAACGGTCTTTTTGGCAAATCAGGCAAAAGCGAGAAGTGGTGTGCACTCGGGTCTGTAAAATCGATGATCGGTCATACCAAGGCCGCTGCCGGCGCTGCAGGACTCATGAAGGCGGTCCTCTCCGTTTATAACAAAGTGCTTCCGCCCACGCTGAAAGTCGGTACGCCGGATCCCAAACTGAATATCCTTCAAAGCCCCTTCTATCTGAACACCCAGACCCGGCCCTGGTTTTCGAAAAAAGAGCATCCCCGCCGATCGGGAGTCAGTGCATTCGGTTTCGGTGGAAGCAATTTTCATGTATTGATCGAAGAATATCACAAACAAAAACAGGAAATTTCTTGGGACGGATCTGTTGAAATTGCGGCCCTGTCGGCTGAAAAACATCACGAACTCAACGCGCTTCTGAACAGCTTTAAGGCCACTCTCGATAACCGTTCAACACCTGAAGAAACTTCGGCGGCGGCCGCAAAAACAAGAAAGGATTTTTCCTTTTCGGATCCATACAGGCTTTTGCTGGTCCTTGAACCGTCAACAGACTTTACAGCCCTTTGTAACCGTGCGTCCCATGCCCTCGAAACCAACCGTGCTCAGACGGCATGGAACCTTGAGAATATTTTTTATGGCGGTCCTGAACCCTCCGGGAAAATAGCATTTATTTTCCCCGGACAGGGGAGTCAATATGTCGGTATGGGCCGTGACCTGGTCTGTTGTTTCCCGGACGCATTTAACGTTCTGGAACATGCAAACGAAACATTCGAAAACTTTGGATGCTTGACCGATATTATCTACCCCTTTCCTGCTGAAACCGAAACAGAAAAGCAACGTCAGCAGGAAACACTCAGGAAGACGGATTATGCGCAACCGGCCATTGGTGCCGTCAGTGTCGCAATGCTGAAAATCCTTCAAGGATTCGGCCTCAAACCTGATGCCACATGCGGCCACAGCTATGGTGAGCTTTCAGCCCTTTATGCTGCCGGCTGGATCGATCTGGATACATTATTGGTCCTTTCCATCACCCGCGGCCGTTTGATGGCGACGGCAGGCATGTCCGATGATCAGAATAACGGCGGTATGCTCGCTGTAAAAGCGCCCCTCGATGAACTGGATCATCTGATTCAAACCACCGATACCGGCGTCATCCTGGCAAACCGTAACAGCCCCGACCAGGGGGTTTTGTCAGGATCCCTTGCTGCCATTGCCCGGGCAGAAAAAATATGTAAACAGAATGGATTTAAAACCATAAAGCTGCCGGTTTCCGCCGCCTTTCACAGCAGTTTGGTCCAAGACGCCCAAAAGCCTTTTATCCAGGCCTTGGAAAAGATCGACATTTCTCCTTCAGATATTCCGGTATTTTCCAATACCACCGGCGAGCCCTACCCGGATGATCCTGAAACGGCAAAAAAACTATTGGGTGATCACCTGTTATCCCCTGTCAACTTTATAAGCGAAATTAAGAACCTGTTTAAAATTGGGGTGCGGACATTTGTTGAAGTCGGCCCCAAATCGGTTTTGACAGGCCTTGTGAAATCGATTTTAAACCATCAAGATTTTCAGGCGATTGCCCTTGACGGTTCCTTGGGAAAGCGATCCGGAATCACAGATCTTGCCAGAACCCTGTGCCATCTTGCATCGCTGGGCCATGCCGTCGATTTAAACGAATGGGAATCGCCGGTCAAGGAAACGAGAAAACCGCTCATGAACATACCGATTTCCGGTGTGAACTATCGAAGACCCGAGACAGGGAACACGGGTCAGAAACCCAAAGTCAAACATCAGAAACCGGAAATCAGGGGCGCAGAACCGGCCGCCGAGAGATCGGCAATTGAAACTGAAAATTTACAACCGAACCCAACATCGGATCAACCTCTGAACAACCCGGAAAATCGAGGATCTTGCTTGAGTGAAAAACAGAAAAATCTAAACACCATGAAAAATACACCTCAACACACCCATTTTATATCGGATGCATTAAAGGTCGTGCACGAAGGCCTGAAATCGATGCAGGCCATTCAGATGCAGACTGCCGAAGCCCATCAAAAGTTTTTGGAGACGCAAACCCAAGCTGCACAAACACTTCAAAACATGATGGAAAACACCCAGCGTTTGGCTGAAGCGTCCATGGGGATCAAAACAGAGATCAAGACTTCGGTTTTCAACGTTGAAAGACCCAACACCCAGATGCCGGACATGGACAAACCCCTGGCCGATTTTTCTGAGACAGCCGGCAATCTTCAACCCTCCGATCCTCCGATTGCGATAACGACGGCGTCGGATTCGTCTGCAGAATCTGTTCTTTCTGACCCGAATGAAACTGCAGTTGCTTTCGAAGAACCGGATTTAACATCCGCCGGCACTGATTTAAAGCCATCGGATGATCGTCAAGAAGAAATTGCGCACAGCTTGCTGGACATCGTCAGTCGTCTGACCGGATATCCCATGGAAATGCTCGCCCTGGACATGGATATCGAAGCCGACCTTGGGATCGATTCCATCAAACGGGTGGAGATACTGTCCACACTCGAGGAAAAAATCCCCGACCTTCCGCCGGTTCCCCCGGAACTCATGGGCAGCCTTAAAACACTC
>DATKWE010000167.1:0-13250 GCA_035529735.1 Desulfobacterales bacterium
AGCTGCGGGGTATTGCGGAATTTTTGCCACAGGCTTTCGGCCTCCGGCACCGCACTTTCGCTTAAAATCGAAATAACGCTTATGTGTATTCATCCCACGCTGAAAGCAGCGGGAAATTCAAATTTAAAATCAAAGCCCATGACTGCAATTAAGACATAAATGCACCATATTGCCGTAAGCCCTAAAGAAATTATCAAGAAAATATCCCATGTTTTCATGACGTTTTTCACCCTCGAATTCCACCAATCTACCTATTCGTTCATTATGCTTCGGTTAAACAGCCTACAGAACTCAGAGGCGTATTTTACCAAACATCTTATTTTTTGAAATAACCGCACCTTTGAAAAAATTATAATCTTTTCTGAATTTCTTTTTTATCTCCCTGGATCAACCGAAACAGAGAATCTTCAATCGTCTTGATTGTGAAGGGTTTCTCAATGAAATCCTGGACTCCGATCCTCTTCGCCTCGGAAACCACGTCATTACTTCGGTAGGCGGTGATGAGCACCTTCATGACGTTCGGGTGGAATCTCTTAATTTTCTTCAAAAACTCTAAGCCATCCATCCCCGGCAATCTGTAATCGGTAACGATAATGTCAAAAGTTTTTGTCTTGAGCTCTTTCATACCTTCTTCTGCGGTCTCAAGGGCAGTTAAGTGGCATCCCTCATTTTCAAAAAATATACTCAGTGAATCTCTGATCCACTCATCATCGTCTATCAGTAATATTGACATCTCTTTTAGTTTTCTAAAAATATCCATTTTTAACCCCTATGTATGAAAGAGATTAAACAGCTGCGCTGTTTTCTATTCTGCAACCTAACCTTAGCATAAAACATGCCAAAAGGAGGTAATGACAATAAGAAACGGCATTTCAATAAGTTAGACCTTATAAGGTAGGCTTATGGTTTCTCTTTAGCAGCTATATTTAGAAAAATTTCGAAATCTCTTTTAGAAAAATTTCGAAATTAGAAAGCTATAAATATTCGAGAAAGGAATTATCCAGCCAAAGGAAAAAAGCAGGAACGATTATTACTTAACCCTATGGGTGTTTGTTATTTGGAAATGCTTTTTTTAATATCTTTTTCCTGCGATAACGGTGGGTGTGATGGTTGATATTCAGGAGTTGTGTTGCCGTGCTTTATTGTTTTGAGCTATTTTATCAGTTTCATCAATATGGAACATCTCCCAATTAGTTGTAGTTAATTTGGGGTTAAATAAGTGTGTCATCTCCAATTGAGCAGGTGTATTCTCAGAGGGTTCGAGGATTCAAGGATTCAAGTGAAAATGCTAAAGAATTACGAAGAGTTGAAAGTCTGGCAAAAGTCATACAAACTCTGTTTAGAGATATATACAATACAGCAAAATTCCCAAAGGAAGAAATATACGGTCTAACTTCACAGATGAGAAGATCTGTTGTGTCTATTCCTTCTAATACCTGCCCTGTTAAATAATGCTTCGCATTAAAATCTGATTTCATGAAATGAGATTTTATTTAACAGGGTAAACAGAAGGATATGGAAGAAAGACAACCTTGGATTACGTTCGGATGCTCTACATATCTTATGGTTCTGTTTGCGAATTGGAAACACAGATATTGTTAGCAGGGGATTTAGATTTAATTGAAAAAAGTGAATTGGGTATACTAAAAAAAGACATCGCAGAAATCGAAAAAATGTTAAGGGCGCTGATAAAGTCTTTAGAAAACAAACCCTTGACCCCTTGAATCCTTGGACCCTCTTCTCCAACTAAATTGGAGAAGAACCAATGAATTTAACTCATATATTCAACCTTGTGTGCTTATGATCAACAATTGAAAGCGGCAGGGAAAGGATGAAGCGCTATCTGAATTCTGGCATACCGGTCATTTTGAGATACGCCATTTGCTTCTCATTTGAGGCGAAGTTTCGCTAATAGGGTTCGAAAACACGAAATAACCAATCATAAACCGTAGCCAGGTATGCTTCAATGGGTTCTTGTTGAAGACCCATAAAAATAAATCCCTTTCGTTGATCAGGGACAATAGCAATGTGTCTGATGGGTCCGGGGTCCGGCAGGGACTCAATAAGTTCTCTGAAGCGATCAATCATTCGGTCTTGTTCGTAATAAAGGAAGAAAACCGAATCGCCCCACTGGAGTTCCATCTGATGAAGCCGTGAAATGTTGGTGATTTCAGGTCCTTGGAATCCGGCATAACCCTTTTCGATGATGTGACCTTCGCCTGGCGGAGGATACCTCATGTAAACAGAAATAAATAGCCGGTCATTTCTCATAAGGAACTTTGAGATGGGCAAATACAGGGGCGCCTGCCGCGGAAGCAGAGTGAGCGTGACATCGATTCGAGAGACCGAACCTCGCTCTTTGAAAGAGAAAGTGCCGTGATGTCCGACAGTGCCGCCGATATTGGTGAAGGTCTGGTCGTCGGGTTTAAAAACCTTCATGAGTTCGTTAAAGGTAGCGGTGCAAATCTCTCTGTTTTTTCGTTTGCCGGAGTGAAAAGAAAAGACGATAAAAGCGCTGACGGCCACGATGACGATCAATACGGAAACCGTTGCGGTGTCTCCAAAAGTTCCCATTATTTTCCTTCTTCTCGACGCCTATCCTTTTACGACCGAGGGCAGCCAGTGATAGATCGGAGCGAAATATCGTGCTACCTGATCGGGCTTTGGAATCATAAAGATGAATCCTTTTTTCTGTTCGGGAATGAGAGCGATGTGCCTGATGATGCCCGGGGCAGGATTTTTTTTAATAAAGGCCCGCATCTTCTCGAGCATCTCCCGGCTGCTGTAGTAAAGGTGAAAATCGAGATTTTCCCATTTGACGGTTTCATGATGCAGGCGATGAGCGTTCTCGATCTTCGAACCCATGAATTTGCTGTATTTGCTTTCAATCAAATGAACCTCTTCGACAGGTGGTCTCTTTAAATAGAGGGTGATGAAAAGGCGATCATATTTTCGTATCAGCTTGGAAATGGGCAGATAAAGCCAGGAATGTCTGGGCAATAGCGTTATGGTCGCGTCTACACGGGAAAAAGGTGTCCCTTTTTTCTTAACGAACAAATTCGCGTGAAACCCGACGGCACCGCCGATGTTCGTAAACGTTTGATCATCAGGCTTGACGACGTCTACAAGATCGTTGAAAGCGGATTGGCAGATTCTTCTGTTTGAACGACGTCCCCAGAAATATCCCAGCGCCAGCAGAAAGCTGAACCCGATAAAAAGAAAAAATATCGGTTGATGGACAATGTCCGCAGTGTTTTCCATTTTTGTGCCTTATTTCATTTCAAACGGAGATAGAATGGTTTCCTCAATATTGTATAAGGTGCTGTTTTGCCCGTCAAGGAGACGCTCCGAGAAAGCAACACGCTGGATGGGAACCGCCGGTGCAAGAGACTGCATCGCCGAATCCACGTGATCGGCCATGGCCGTATACTTCTTTTGAATTTTATTGTTGATCAGGAGTCGCAGCGGAAGTTTCAGCTCTCGAAGACCCTCAAGAAGCCGCTTCGACTCTTTCAGCGATAGGGTATCAGGATTGTAGACGAGGACGATTCCGCAGTCTTTGCCTTGAAGGACTGAGGATAGGGCCTGATAATTCCCTTTGAGTGTTTTAAGACGCTTCAGAATATCATCGTCATTTTCATCGTAGCTTAAGATGGTTTCCTTATCATCGAGAATACCGCGGATTCGATATATGGTGTGTCGTTTTTCCAGAATATCCCGTCTGATCTTTATGAGCCGGTCGATCCATGTCATGGTTATCCACGGAAGTGCAAGAAACCTGAGGGTCAATCCTGTGGGCGGCGTATCAAATACAATGTAATCGAAGTCTCTTTCGGACCTGAGGGTTTCTTCGATACTGGTCAAAAGAGCGTATTCTTCAATTCCCGGTGAATATTTCAAAACCGAGAAATAGCTATCCAGGTTGATGGTTTGAAGATATCGGTAGGTGTCTGTAAACACACTGATTTCCCGCTGAAGATATTCCCGGCAAAGCTTCTGCAGATTCACCTCCTTGAGATAGAGGGAATCGGTGAACCGCTGTTTTTTATGGTTAAGCACAACACCGAAGACATCGCCGAGATTGTGGGCCGGGTCCAGTGATACAATGAGAACCCGATACTTTTGGGACAATTGCCACGCCGAAGCTGCGGATATCGTCGATTTGCCCACCCCTCCCTTTCCGGTAAAAAAGAGAATTTTCATCTAATCTATCCCAATGGTGCCGCACATTTCGGCCAGCATGTCGTTGGATTCTTTTGCCCGCTTGCAAAGGATCTGTAATTCACGCTCCATATAAGGAAGCAATTCCACAGCCAGAAAAGTCGGCGGAGATGGAAAACCGGCAAAGGAGCCTAAAAGAAGAAGCGCAAAAATATTTTCCAGTTCCTCCATCTCCATAACAGTGAGTGCTGTGGCCTTCTCTCGATGCGTTGCGTCAAAATCGGCAAAAATGCGACGAACCCATTGAACAATCGATGAAATCATAATCCGTTCTCTCTACCTCTTAAGATCACCGGTGCACGGCATAGCCAACACCGTGCACCGGCCTATTGTATAACACGGCCTGTGTTCAGACTTTCAATTTTTCCATTGCCAATAAACATTTCCCTGCCTTAGCAGGTGTCTTTTATTCAACCTTATAGGACTTTGATTTAACAAAATCGAAAATAAATAAGAAGTTCAGAATGAACAACACGATCAGAATCACCATTATTGTCCAGCCGGGAACGGGTTTTGCGGCAATCGCACCGGGTTGGACTAACAAGATGAACCAGAGGAGCCCCGCTGTTACGGTGATCCAGAGTAACAAGGCAGGAATCACCACAGCATTGGCAAATCCGGATTTCAGTTTTTTTGCCACATATGCGGCACCGGTCATGAGCGCAATGGAGGCGATCAACTGGTTTGCAGCGCCGAAAGATCCCCAGATAACCAGCCAGTTGCCGCTGGCTGCAAGGTAGATACCGATGGCTGCGGGAATAATCGAGGCCACCCAACGCTGGGTCAGGATATTGTATAATCCTGCGGTGCTTTCCTTCAACGGTGCGGCCATTTCCGCCAGGCAATATCTGGCCAGGCGATTCGTCGTATCCAACGTGGTCATGGCAAAAGACGCGACCCACATCCCGGCGAGCACTTTGACATATTGAGCAGGAATAAAGGAAAGCCATGTAGAGGCCACCATGTCGGAGTAAGACTGGACAAAGAGGTTGGCTTGTGAAAGCCCCAATTTCCCGGAGATGCCTGTGAAGGTTGCTCCCCAGTTGGATGCGTTGAGGGTGAATTCCATCGCTTTTGCCGCAGCAGCCGTCTTGAGGGCCGTATAGCCGAAACCGGCAATGGCGACAATGACAATCGTTGAGAGGAATCCCTCCAGAAACATGGCGCCGTAACCGATCAGGAGGCCGTCGGTTTCCTTGTCAAGCTGTTTTGAAGATGTTCCCGAAGCCACCAGTGAGTGGAATCCGGACAGCGAACCGCAGGCAATGACGAGGGGAATCGCCGGCCAAAAGGGTGTCGGCTTACCACCCAGCAGCACCGGGGAAAAGCCGGCAAATGCAGGAACCTCGAAACCTTTGAATGCAAAAATGGCCGCCGCGAATCCCAATACAAGTCCGGCATAGAGCAGCCAGGAGTTCAGATAATCCCTGGGCTGGAGGAGGACATTTACGGGGATCGCAGATGCGACGATAATGTAGAAAAAGAAGACCCACATCCAGGTAATATAAGACGCTTTGATGGGTGTAACGGTGCCGAGCCAGATGGCGACGCCAAGCATGGCGATACCGATGATCGTCGCCAGGCTGAAATTCATCTTCGCCCGGTAGATCAACACCCCCAGGATCAGTGCGGCAATGATTTTATAGAGATACGCCGATGCAATGGCCGGCGTTCTTACGAACATTCCACCGATAATGGCTGCAAAAGCGGCTACAACAAGGATCAACAGGAAAAAAACGATCCAGTAAAACGCATAACCCGTCCGCTTGCCGATAAGATCGGTGGCAACGAATTGCACCGATTTTCCATCATAGCGGACCGATGCCATCAACGACAGATAGTCATGGACGGCACCGATGAAGATGTTGCCGAGCCAAACCCAGAGGAGCGCCGGCGCCCAACCCCAGCAAATCGCCAGTGCCGGACCGATGATAGGGGCCGCACCGGCAATGGAGGCAAAATGATGCCCCAAAAGAACCTCCTTTCGTGCCGGAATATAATCGACACCGTCATAAAGGCGATGAGACGGTGTCGCTTGCTCGTCGGAGGCCTTCACCACATCCCGTTCAAGTTTCTTCCCGTATGTTAGATAAAGGATTAAATAAGTGAAAAAACCAACAATGATAATAAGCGTTGTCATCATTTCCTCCTTTCTTTTGTTTAAAATCAGAGAGCGTATCCTATTAAAAATTCATTATGATTTCCCTGATCTTATCTTTTCATCCTCTGTATAGGCATTTTTTAATGCGCAACTTTTAACAATAGAATGGCAAAAGACATGCAAGAATGATCGATAGAGATGTGATGAGATAACATCTTGAGAAGACAGATTTTTTGAGGTTTTATGAACTTTTATGCCGACAGTCGGGAAACTTTTTGTCGAACTATAGGGCATACTTTGAAGATATCTCACTTGAACCAACCCATTCGATTTTTTGTCAAAGACGATTTCATAATAACCATCTCCTTTTGATCCTTATCAACATTGCATTGAAGCTTCCTGTCCCGCTTAAAACAGGACAAAGCGGGACAGAGAAAACGCTTCTTGTTGCTGTTCAAAGAAAATCACCTGCTCAGACAGATAGAAAACAGTATTTATTAAGGCTCATATAAAACCGGTTCACCGAGATTTTTAATAGAAAAATTATAGAAAACGTGATGTCCATCATAATCGAGCACCCGCAAATCATCTGTTTGGCGGAGATCACCCATGATTACATCAAAATGCTTTCCATATTTTTCTTTCACCTGATCGATAGGAACTTCATAGGCGATGAACTTCTTAATCCCTTTTGCGATCAGTGTCTTAGCGAATCTCGAATCAGCGAAAGAATCATAGGAAGTCAGGACAACAATAGGGCCTGAGCCTGTAAAAAAGATACCTGCTTTCATGATGCACCTCCTTGTTAATGGGTTAGTAGATGCCCACGGGCCTTACTTCCGTGGCACTTGTGAAACGGGCTGCCGATTTGAAGCTCCCTGCAGCAAGCTGCAGGGAATGTTCTGCCTTGCGGCAGTGCTTCGCAGCGACTGTAAGGAATTTTTTCCATTTTAATATTCGCTCGCTGTTGCAGTTCAAAACCGCATCGAGAGAACATTTCATTGGTGCTTATCGACCCTTATTTTGACGAATACTCAATAATGGAACAGGGCAGTGACGGAACATTTTTTCTGCCGTGGAGCCGAAAAGAATACCAGAAAGATTGCTTCGCCCCTTGTTCCCCATAATCACAAGGTCTGCGTCCTCATCTTTTACGACCTTGATAAGTTCGTAAAACGGTACGCCCATTTTGATAATCTTTTTGACCGGAAGGTGGCCGGCAGATATTTCTTCGATCATTGTGTTCATACGTTTCGACCGATCTTCCATTTGATCCTTTATAAACGTCTCTTCAGAAATAACCACGCTAACCTGGGCCACCATTTGGATTGCATCGATATCTTTCTGGTTAATTATATTGACGACAATCAGATCGCTTTTTAAATTTTCGGCCAGCTCAGCAGCATATTTTAAAGCCTCTTTTGCAAATATAGAAAAGTCACACGCTACCAATATTTTTTTTATTTTATTCATATCATCCTCACACACACCAACCGACCCTTCACGAACCTCAATTATGTAAGACTTTTTTTCTTTGTACAACGTTATCTGGTTTTTTATATTCATAAACAAACCAGTAAATTGCACCGACAAAGAAACTGCCGCCCACAATGTTTCCCAACGTCACCGGAACGAGATTTACAACGAAAAATTGTGTCCATGTCACGTCGGCGCCATAAAAAATTCCCAACGGAATAAAGAACATGTTGGCAACAGAGTGCTCAAACCCCAGAGTGACAAACGCCATAATGGGAAACCAGATGCCTAAAATTTTTCCCGCAGCATCTTCTGATGCCACGGCCAACCAGATGGCCAGGCACACCAGCCAGTTGCAACCGATACCTTTTAGGAACAACACCCAAAAGCTTTGGCTGACCTTAGCCTTGGAAATACCCATTGTAAAACTCAGCCAGGGATCACTACCCAGCAAATTTGTCTGGTACGCCAGGAAAAAAGCCACGAAAAGAGAGCCGACGAGGTTCCCTGTATAAGAAAGGAACATGTTTCTGAGCCATGCGATACACTTGATTCTGCCGGAAAGTACCCCCGGTACGCTAATGGCCGTGTTGCCGGTAAACAGTTCAGACCCGGCAATGACAACCAGCATCAGGCCCACGGGGAACGTACCGCCAAACACAAACTTCTGTAAACCGGGATTGGTCATTTTAATACCCGGTAGACCGCCTCCCACCATAATGGCCAAAAATCCGCCAAAGGCGACAAAAGCGCCTGCCAGAAATCCCATGATCAAGGTTTTATCGATTCTCATTTTAGCCTTGACCATTCCTGCGGCGTTGATGGCCTGAATGATCTCCTTTGGCAATTTTGTGACCATTCTGTTGTCTCTTTCTAATTCTTATTTTTCGTGATGCTCATTGAGATTTATAATTGGCTAACCACTCTCAAAATAAAAGCATCATTCCTGCAGCACTAATCCCCCCGTGATCGGATAATGAGCAGCGGACGATCTATCACTTGCAGCACACCGGCCGCCACACTCCCATAGAAAACCCGAGCCAAGCCGCTCCTTCCATGGCTCGTCATTGCAACGAGATCGGCACCCTCTCGCTCAGAACAGTCTATGATCTCTCGAACGACCGAACCGTTGACGACACAGATCTTGGCCTCAATGCCTTTTCCCCGGAATTTTCCTTTCTGGGCCGTCAAATAATCGGTGGCCTGCTTTTTCAGTTGTTCTATATCTTTACGGTAAAGCAGGATTTCCATCTCGTGATACGCCACAATATTGGGATAGCGTACCACTTGCAGAAAAATGACCTTGGCCTTCAAGCATTGGGCCAAAGCCTCCACATGGGTTAATATCCGTTCGGCTCGCTTTGATCCATCCAACGGTACTAAAATGGTTTTGTACATCCAAATCTCCTCCGAAAAATTGAAGACCGGCATTGTGCCACCTCAGTCTAATGGTCTATCAACGCAAAAGCTATGCCAAGAAACTCTTTAGATAGGATTCGAGATAACTCTCTGACAAATCAGGATATTTTATGCGAATGGATGGAATTGCCGCTTGGAATGGGAAAAAAATGGGTGTCGGAATTTTTTACAAGATGTAAAAGGGAATGGCAGACAACACATTCTTTTTTGTATATTGGGCTATCTACTTCTTATTGCGGCTCTCAACAGCCTCACAGTGCGGGATTTCAACGCGTTCAACACATTTGCAGGAAATCTCCGCCGGTAAGGAATTCTGTCAAATTTTTAATTTGCTCGTCCCGTTGCAACGGTCTCCGTTTTGCTCCGATCCCGAATAGCGGGATTTACGCTTCGCTTGAACAAGCTTATGGAAAATGCGCTTGCTCTGTTGAATCCCCGAAGGGGTGCGCAAAGCGCAATTCAACTGGACGAGCTATTCCAGTTCAAAGATAAAGCGCCTGTGAATTCAGAAAAAAATTGTTTATGAAACCGATTGATCAACCTAGGGTCATTGTAGTCGAGGCCGGTACAATTTGTCGTTTTTTATCCTTTCCTAAAATATTTAACCGGCGCTGCTCTATCCAACTATTATCTTTCCTCCAATGATAGAAGGATACGGCTGTCTGCCACCGCGCATCCCTGACCTTCGGGGTAGACGATCAGGGGGTTGATGTCGAGTTCTTTGATTTCCGGATGGTCGGAAACCATTTGTGACAGCCGGAGGATGCAGTCCTTGATGGCCTCGATATCTGCCGGGGGATTCCCGCGGATCCCTTTGAGCACCGTATAGGCCTTGATGGAACGGATCATGTTTTCTGCGCTCAGCTCCGACATGGGAGCCAGGCGGAAGGTTACATCCTTCAGCGCCTCCACAAAGATCCCCCCCAAACCGAACATACACATGGGCCCGAATTTGGGATCCCGGGTAGCACCCAGGATGACTTCCAAACCACTTTGTGCCATTTGCTCGACTAAAATGCCTTCCACACGGGCGTCCGGCTTGAATGTCTTGACATTTCCGATAATCTCTTCGAAAGCCTTCCGGGCCTGCTCAAGGGACTTTATTTTCAAACGAACCCCTCCTGAGTCGGATTTGTGGATAATATCCGGAGAAACAATTTTCATGGCAACGGGAAAACCGAGTTCATCGATTACGGGACCCAGTTTGGAAGGATCTTTCACAACTCGGCTTTCGAGTAGCGGAAATTCGTAACACCGAAGGATTTCGGTCGCCTCGTCTTCAGGCATATAACAGGTTTGTTGACTTCCCAGTTTTTCTTTGATGATTCCGGCAGCCTTTTCCCGGTCGGTAGAGAACTGCCGAACCTCTCTTTTTCGGTCTCCTCTTGATCTCATACGGTCACCGAAACGCACCATGGAGGCCATAGCCCTGGCTGCCGCTTCCGGGAAAGTGTAATTCGGGATCCCGTGTTCCTCCAGATATCGCACACCTTCCGACACATCCACCAGCCCCATGAATGCGCTTAAAATCGGTTTTCGGATATCCTTAGCCACATGAGGTATGATCCGGGCCGTCTCCAGGATGTCGGTCATGGCCTGGGGGGTGAGGATGACGATGGCCCCATCCACGCCGTCATCCATAAGAATGTCCCGAATCGCCGCCTCATAACGTTCGTGGGTCGCATCTCCGATAACATCCACCGGGTTACGGATACTTGCTGTTGCCGGCAGATGCTCCAAAAGCCTTGCCCGCGTAGCTTCGGAAAAAACGGCAAGACTCAAGCCGTGTCTGATGGCTGCGTCCGTGGCCATAATACCGGGCCCCCCGGCGTTGGTTATGATGGCGACCCGGTTCCCTTTCGGCAGGGGTTGTTCGCTGAATGCCTGGGCATAGTTGAAGAGCTCGTTTACCCCTTCCACCCGCTGGATGCCGCCCTGAAGGAAGATGGCATCATATGTATTATCGGATCCCGCCAAAGAACCTGTGTGGGAAGCGGCGGCTCGGGCTCCTTCCTGAGATCTTCCTGACTTCACCGCAAGGATAGGTTTGCCCGTGTTCAGCGTAATATCCCTGGTGACTTCTATAAACTCCCTGCCGTCTGTAATATCTTCTATGTACATGAGGATAACGTCCGTATCCGGATCATCTTTAAGGTACCGGAGAAGGTCTATCTCGTTTACATCGGCCTTGTTCCCAAAGCTGACAAATTTGGAAAATCCGATGTTACGGCCAGCTGCAACATCGAGCACGGCTGTGCAAAGCGCCCCTGACTGGGATATGAAGGCGATATTGCCCGGTTTGGGCATTATTCGGGCAAAACTGGCGTTCATGCAAACCGCTTGATTGGTATTGATGACGCCCAGGCAATTGGGACCGACCAAACGGGTCCCGTTCTCCTTTACCAGCGCTTGAAGCTGCTTTTCCAGTTCTGCCCCCTGACCGCCGACTTCCTTGAAACCCGCGGTAATCACCACACACCCTTTGACCTGTTTTTGGATGGCCTCTTTAACCACCGAAGGAACGATCTCCGCAGGAACAACTATGACCGCCAAATCCACATTGTCCGGGACATCCGTCAGGCTCGGGTAGGCCTTGACCCCTTGAATCGATTTTGATTTGGGATTAACAGGGTAGAGGATCCCCTGGTAACCCGCCTGGAGCAGATTCTTAAAGGTGGCAAGCCCCACGCTTCCGGGACGATTCGTTGCACCTACAACCGCTATGGATTTTGGGCTGATTATACATTCAATGTCTTTGTTCATCGTTCCCTCCTTAATTATGTACAGGTATTTTCTATGAGATGCCGTTATGTCTTCTCAAAAGTCTTAAGCACAAGTCGTGCCATCAATTTACGATTTTTAAAGATGTCGTTATTTCAATTGGTTAACATAATGCTCGACGGCCAGTCATCTAATTTGCGAGGCAAATTTAGAAAATCTTCGAAAGTTTTTTTGAAATATTTCCAATTTGGAATATCGACAAATCAAATATAAAAGACTTCAATTAAGCACACATAATCAAACCACTTCATTGAGACGCTTGGCGGGGGACAACTGAGAAATACTGATGCATCGGATTGCTCAGCAAACGACATCAGATCATGTGGATATAATTTTCTTCCGGATCATAACCGGACTTCCGGAAAAGGTTCAGCTTTATATGGGTTTCTGACAGACACCCTTCTTGTTCTTTCTATGGAAGGCGTTCGGTAGTTTGCTGAAGGATTTTCTTTTCTCGGGGGTGTGTTATAGTGAATGCTGGTCCTACGTGACAACAAGGCCAATTTAATCGCCTGTAATCTGACCTCCTATTTCAATAAAGGTTTCCGGACCTTAAATAATCGACGACCTGATTCTTTGTGGTTAAGTACTTTGCATATTCCGATTCTATGAGGGATAGAACCCTTTTTTCTTCTGGTAATGTAGAAAACCGACGGATCTTATCAAGCTTATCCTTGAAGATATGGTGGTATTGATCCATCTGTAAGAGCCAATTCGAATTTCCATCTATAAAATAGTAGGAGGCAAACCCTTTCTGTTTGACCAGGGCAGTTTCTAAAGATTGGGCCGCCTGGAGTCCCCCTATATACTTGTCGATGTTCTGGGTCAAAAGTCCTTCCATTCGGTACGTATATCCAATCATCACCAACGCGCCAACTATCGTGATAATAACTATTGCGGTAATAATTAAATATATCATAGATCGCACAGTCATTTTTTTTCAACATTCTTAAGATTTCGTAGTTTCTTGATTCATCTTATAAAAATTGCACCCAACAGTTGTTTAAGTTTTTTTGCGGCAAATCAGCTCTTGACAGCCTAACCCTCGGCTATGCATGATGGGGGTGATTTAAAAAAGTAGCGAAGCGCTAAATTTCCTATCCCCGAAGCAAGCTGCGGGGTATTGCGGAATTTTTGCCACAGGCTTTCGGCCTCCGGCACCGCACTTTCGCTTAAAATCGAAATAACGCTTATGTGTATTCATCCCACGCTGAAAGCAGCGGGAAATTCAAATTTAAAATCAAAGCCCATG
>DATKWE010000168.1:0-4373 GCA_035529735.1 Desulfobacterales bacterium
TTCCGTCCACGGCAGTTTTCCATGTTCACTTGACACGCACCCCGCTTCTTTCTATTTTGCACTATAGATGGCGTAGACTCCCATTGAATTATTAAAATTACAAATATCAAATTACAAATATCAAACAATTTCCAATTCAGCATAACTTACATGGGGATTTCCTTGAGATTTGGTGCTTGGTATTTGGGATTTATTTGTTTTTTGGTGCTTGGAATTTGTGATTTTAGACATAAAACTCCAAGGCAAAGCCATTATTTCTGACCCCCGCAATGCGGGACAGGCCTGGCCCATCGAAAATCCCGCTATGGGAGGAAGGGCCATGTTCTCAATGTAAGAATAAAAATGTTAAAAAAAATCGAATCCCTTTTACCCGAAGCCCTGACTGCAGACAGACATACCATCCGGCGTGAAATAATGCGCATTAAACGATGGACGGCCCAATCGCCGTCTGATGAACGGATAAACAAACGGCTGGTCGGTCTTGAAAAAAAGCTTCAAACATCTGTGAAAAAAAGATTGTGGCGCCGAGCAAACCGGCCGGAACCCGTCTATAACCATGCCCTCCCCATCCTGGCCAAAAAAGATCAAATAATAGCGTCGATCTCGAAAAATCAGGTGATCATCATATCGGGTGAGACCGGTTCCGGGAAGACCACCCAGATACCGAAATTCTGCCTTGCCGCAGGCCGCGGAATCGATGGAAAAATCGGCTGCACCCAGCCCAGAAGAATTGCTGCAATGACCGTTTCGAGACGTATCGCCGAAGAACTCGGAGAGGAGTTGGGCAGGTCCGTGGGGTATAAAATCCGCTTCAAAGATCGAACCAGCCCCAATGCATTTATCAAGATCATGACCGACGGCATCCTTTTGGCCGAAACTCAAAGCGACGCATATCTGAATGAATACGATACCCTCATCGTCGATGAAGCCCATGAACGAAGCCTGAATATCGATTTTATCCTGGGAATTTTAAAGACCCTTTTAAAACAAAGAAAGGATCTTAAACTGATCATCACCTCTGCCACCATCGATACGGAAAAATTTTCAAAGGCCTTTGACAATGCGCCCGTAATCGAAGTGTCCGGCCGCATGTATCCGGTTGAAGTACGGTATTCCCCAATGGAACCAAAATCCGAAGAAAACGACGACCCGACCCATATCGAAATGGCGGTCCGTACCATGGATAGAGTCTTGAACGAAACCGACACCGGGGATATTCTCGTCTTCATGCCCACAGAACAGGATATTCGTGAAACCTGTGAACTCATTAACGGGAGAAAATACAAAAATACCGTCATCTTTCCGATGTTTGCCAGGCTTGCTGCGTCTGAGCAGTCGCGAGTTTTTTCGAATGTTTCGGCCAGAAAGATCATTGTGGCAACCAATATTGCCGAAACGTCATTAACCATACCCGGCATTAAATATGTCATCGATTCGGGGCTTGCACGAATATCCCGATACACACCGAAATCAAGGACCACCGCCCTTCCGGTTACGGCCATATCAAAAAGCAGTGCCGATCAGCGCAAAGGAAGATGCGGCCGGGTAGAAAATGGGGTGTGCATCCGACTTTATTCTGAAGAAGACTTCGAGAATCGACCGCTTTTTACCCTGCCCGAGATTTTAAGAGCCAACCTTGCAGAGGTCATCCTGAGAATGACCGCCCTTAAACTCGGCGATATATCGGATTTTCCCTTTATCGACAAGCCGGCATTAAAAAGCATCCAAGACGGCCTCGACCTTCTCTACGAACTCGGCGCCATCGTTCCGGAATCGAACCAAAAGACAAAAAAGAAGCAAAGCCGCCTTTCGCTCACGGAAAGGGGCCGTCTGATGGCCAAACTTCCGGTGGACCCCAGATTGTCCAGAATGCTTTTGGAAGCTCAGATCCAAGGATGCTTGGAAGAGATGACGGTCATTGCTTCCGCGCTGAGCATTCAGGACCCCAGGGAGCGACCCGCCGAGAAAGCGCAGGCGGCGGATCGCGTCCAAAAAGTATTTCATGATCCTTCTTCTGATTTTATCACACTCTTCAATATCTGGAAAAATTATCATCAAACCTGGCACAAAGAAAAAACAACGGGAAGCTTGAAAAGGTTCTGCAAAACCCACTTCCTCTCTTTTAAAAGGATGCGAGAATGGCGCGATATCCATGCCCAACTTTCTGAGGTTCTCAAAGAATACGGTTTGGAAAACAATAAACATCGGGCCGAAAAGACCCGAGTCGCAAACGACACATCGCCCCAAACCCCGGACGCCGAACATTCCGCAAAAGACATGGGATTCAGCCCCCTCTATGGGGCCATCCACACATCGATTTTGAGCGGTTTTCTCTCCAACATCGCCATGAAAAAAGAAGAGAATATCTATCATGGGACCCAAGGAAAAGAGGTGATGATCTTTCCGGGATCGGCGCTGTTTAACCGTTCAAAAACGTGGATCGTGGCGGCCGAAATGGTGGAGACATCACGACTGTTTGCCAGAACCTGCGCAAATATCGACAGCGCATGGTTGGAAAAACTCGGGGGGAGCCTGTGCAAATATACGTATCTTCATCCGCATTGGGAGAGAAAAAGGGGCGAAGTCGTGGCAAGCGAGCAGGTCAGCCTTTTTGGTCTCATTATTATCCCCGGCCGGCCGGTCTCCTATGGCAGAATCAATCCCGATCACGCAGCGGAAATTTTTATTCAAAGCGCACTGATCGAAGGTGACGTCCAAAAAAACCTTCCGTTTATGCTTCACAATCAGAATCTCATCGATGACATCAGGAATATGGAGGACCGGATCAGAAGAAGGGATATTCTGGTGGGTGATGCAGACCTGTTCGAATTTTACAGAAACCGGCTCCGGGGGTGTTATAACATAAAAACCCTGACACGGCTCTTAAAACAAAACGAGCAGGACCGTTTTCTCCGAATGAAACCCGAAGACATCGCCCGCTATCGTCCGGATGAAAAAGAACTGTCTCAGTTCCCGAGCAGCATCGATCTCGGGGACCGGGGCTTTGACTGTTCCTACAGATTCGAACCCGGGGAAACCGACGATGGTGTTACCATTAGCATACCGTCATCTTCGGCCTATTCGGTTCCACCGGAATCCATCGACTGGCTGGTGCCCGGACTCTACAGTGAAAAAATAACCGCCCTCGTTAAAGGTCTTCCCAAAACCTTTCGGAAAAGACTGGTCCCTGTATCGAATACGGTTGATGTCATCGTCGATGAAATGCCAAAAACCAAAAGCGCTTTGATTACAGCGCTGGGGGATTTCATATACACCCGTTTTGGCGTCGACATTCCCGCATCGGCCTGGCCGGATGATCGTTTGCCGGATCACCTGAAAATGCGCGTATCCATTACAGGTTCCAAAGGTGAAGAAATTTGCTCCGGCAGGGGCCCGGCAATTTTAAGCCGGAGCATTTCCAACACCGCCGAAACCGGTGAATCAAAGGAAATGAAATCTGCCAGAAAAAACTGGGAAAGAACCGGCATAACCCGCTGGGACTTTCCGGATTTACCCGAAAGCATCGTTCTAAGGGGGAAAAACCGGACTCAATGGGCTGTTTATCCGGGCCTTCAAACCGCCGACGGGAAGGAAAAAAGCGTAAACTTGCGTCTTTTTCGAAACATGGAAAATGCCCTGGCATCTCACAAAAAAGGTGTCGCCGCCCTTTTCGCCTTTCATTTTTCAAAGGACTTGAAATTTTTAAAAAAAGCGCTGTCACTCTCAAAGAATATGCGTAAAAAGGCCGATTATTTCGGCGGAGCGAAACGCTTTGAAGAACGGATGTATCGACGTATGATCCACCGGCTGTTCGATCGAAACATCCGGTCCAAAGCGGCCTTTTACGCCCATGCCGAATCTGTGGCGCCGATCATTCTGTCCAAAGGTCGGGAATTTGCAAATCTAAGCCTGTCTGTTCTCGAGGCGTATCACGAAACCAGAACCGTTTTTTACAACCTTGAAACCGCCCAAAGCACCCACCGCGGGGTCCTGGAATTTTTAAAGGGCCTCAGAGCGGAACTGTCCAAGCTGGTGCCGGATACGTTTATGGATCTTTACGATATGGACCGGCTGATTCACCTGCCCAGATACATAAAGGCTGCGGCAATTCGGGCCGAGAGGGCATTGGTCAATTTCGAAAAGGACCAGGCAAAGGCCCAAGAAATTAAGATTTTTACCCGCAGCCTCAACACGCTGTTACAAGGACTTTCGCCGGCGGTATCAGAAAGAAAAAAAGCAGCCGTCGAGGCGTATTTCTGGCTGATTGAAGAATATAAAGTCTCTGTTTTTTCCCAGGAGCTTAAAACACCGACGCGGGTTTCCGGAAAACGCCTTGAAGAGAAGTTAAAGGAGATCAAAAGGATGGCGTAAAA
>DATKWE010000169.1:0-3223 GCA_035529735.1 Desulfobacterales bacterium
CAACAAATACGCCTGGTTGTAAGCGCCCAGGACGAGACTTTAAGAATCGAATAAAAAGGAGGTTAATCATGACAGCAAAAGACCTAATGGTAATCAAGAAGGAAACAGCGGATATCGTATTGAGCAAGGTCCAGCAATTCCAAAAGAATGGTGAACTGGACTTGCCGCCCAACTATTCAGCGGCCAATGCCCTGAAATCAGCCTGGCTTGTCTTGCAGGAAACCGTGGATAGAAACAAAAAGCCAGCCCTGGAAGTCTGCACGAAGGCAAGCATAGCGAATGCACTTCTTGACATGGTTGTCCAGGGATTAAACCCGGCAAAATTACAGGCGTATTTTATCGTGAGGGGAAATAAACTTTGTATGGACCGGTCTTATTTTGGAACAAAAGCCGTCTGTCTCCGGGTAAACAAGGACCTTGACGATATCTATGCCGAGGTTGTCTATGCCGGTGATGAACTGGAATACAATATCGTTCGTGGCCGTCGCATTATTGAAAGGCACAAACAGAAATTCACCAACATTGACGATTCAAAAATAGTGGCCGCCTATGCCGTCGCAGTAGATAAAGAGGGAGAGGTCGTTCGATCAGAACTTATGACCCTTCCGCAATTAAAACAGGCATGGAAACAATCGCCAATGAATCCGGTAATGGACAACGGAGAACTGAACCCCAAATCCGCACATGCTAAGTTTACGGGAGAAATGGCCAAAAAATCGGTTACGTCTCGCCTGGCAAAACACATCATCAATTCAAGTTCAGACGCGGATCTTGTGATCGCATCTGTTAAAAGGACCGACGAACAGTCCGTTGAAGCCGAGGCCGAGGCCGAGGTCGATGAATTCTCCAATTCCGAGGTTATCGATATCGAGCGAGCGAACGGTGATCACCAACCCAACGAGTCAGAACTTGATCCAGGAGAAATGTCGGACGAGGAAAAGGCTGAAATCATGGCCCAGGAAGCCGCCGAGGCATCAGAGGGTCCAGGATTCTAAGTGAATTTCACAACCTACCATAGCGGTTCTAAAGGCAATCTTTATCAGGTCGATGGTGATGCCGGTTCTTTGTTAATTGATCCAGGCGTCACCATCCGCAAGGTAAAGAAGGCTCTCAATTTCAAGCTGAGTGAAATTTCAGGCTGTCTATGCAGCCATCACCACGCCGATCACTCAAAAGCCATACATGACATTGCAAAGGCAGGGATTGACTGTTTTATGCTCAAAGAGACGGCCCAGGCGCTCAAATTTAGCGGCCACCGGCTTAACGTGATAGAACCCCTACGCCAATTCAAGATCGGCTCATTTTCGATCGTTCCTGTTGAAATACACCATCAGGACGTAATAACCGGCGAACGAATTCCCGGCGTCGGCTTCCTGATTTCAGACAGAACCGATAAGCTCTTATATTTTTGTGATTCATTTTACTGCAAGTATCGATTCGGACAACTCGGGATCATAGCCCTTGGTGTTAATTATTCGAAAAAGACCATGAACCCAAATTTAAACACGGCCAGGAAAAAGAGGCTCTTCAAGTCGCACATGAGTCTGGAAACGGCCATAAAGTTCTTTAAGGCAAACGATTTATCAAAGATCCGGGAAATCCACCTGCTGCATATCAGTTCAGAGAATGGGGATCCGGAATATTTTAAATCAGAGATAATGAAGGCAACTGGGAAGCCGGTATTTGTATGAAATACATCGTATGCACAAAATCAAAATCTAAATGCAAGAAACACTTAGAAGTCTGCGCCCAGTGCAAACATAAAAGCAAGTGTGAGGCTTATTCAGACTATAAACAGCCAAAACTATGGACTAAAAAGGAGGTAAGGCAATGGAGTACTGCATAAACGACATAATGGCTCAAATAAGACTTTGCCTACAATCTGTTATCTCTGGAAATAAAAAAATGGTTTCCGAGAATGAAGCATTTAAAATCACGGTGTATCAAATGGGTACAATCTCAAATATCAGGATCGACATAAAAGAAATGGAGAAGGCGTGATCGATATTGTTTTAATGCGAAAAGGAAATAGCTACATTCCATTCTCAGAAGAGGATAGGCAAGCCGGGTTTGTATATTCCGAACACGAAATGCTGAGAGCCAAGATCACCGGCGCCAAGAAAGAAAGAGCATATAAGGAACTGTGCGCCTATATGGGATCGTGCCAGTACATTTCCGAATTGGGCATCAATGAAAACATGAACACGAAATTTAAGGTCGATTATTTAACCCGGTTAAAGTGCGGTTTTGTCGATGGGACCGTGTTTGATGATAACGGCCTTCTCCATTGGATTGTCAAAAGCCTGTCTTATGAAAATTGCGACCAGGCTGAATCTCATAACTTTATCAAACAGGCTCTTGAAGAACATGCTGCGCTGGCCGGCGTGTTTGACGTTGAGCAATACTTGAGGGTGTTAAATGAAAAAGAAAGCTGCATACGATAACCTGAAAGCCGCGATCGTGGCCCCCAGGAGAGAGGGACGCATCAGGGACATCCGGATCGCATTGGATCAATATGAAAACGTTCTTCCATGGTGGAAGCGTTTATACGGCCAAAATCCCGCTACCTCCAAGGGTCGCACCGCCGCCCGTAAAAAGGCCTAATTGAGCCTTGCCCAGTAAACCAAGCTCCGTTCGAGAGGCGGGTTGCAGCTAAAAAACTCTCACCTAACGCTGTACTGATGAAAACGGAGCAAGGCGGCAAATGGAATAGGGGTCTCGTCCTCCAGAGCGAGGCCCTTATTCACCAAATTTATAAAGAGGGTGATATGAACAGAACCGACATAGAATATCTTGATTTTACCTTAAACCCGCTGGCCATGCTTTGTGATCCAATTTCCGCTGGTTGTCAAAACTGCTGGCATAGGCGTCGGGCGAAGATGCTGGCTAAAAATCCGATGATTCCGAAAGAACAGCAAGACGCATACGCTGGTAGATCAGCGCCCCTTCTCATCGAATCACGCCTGGAACAACCCCTAAAACGCAAAAAGCCCGCGATTATCGGCGTACAGTTTATGGGCGATCTTTTTCATGAGCGCGTCGCGTTTTGCGATATCGAAGAAGTTTTCGAGGTTATTGCTCAAAGTGTTCACACATTTTTAATTCTCACAAAGCGGCCAAACACAATGGCCCATTATTGCAACACCTACACGCAAAGAAATATTCATTTGCCGGATAATCTTTGGCCGGGCGTATCGGTCGAAGATCCGGACAACCTCTGGCG
>DATKWE010000170.1:0-8112 GCA_035529735.1 Desulfobacterales bacterium
CTTGGATTCAAATGATAAGTGCAACACAGCCGTTAGGCTGCTAATTTAAACTTGATGCCAAGAAATACTTCATTGGGAGATTTAAAGCCAAGGGTTTTTCTTGGTCGATTATTCAATCTGTCCATTACCGTTTGAATTTGCTCATCCGTTACCAATTGGAAGTTCGTGGACTTTGGAAAATACTGTCGGATTAACCCGTTGGTATTTTCATTCAACCCACGCTCCCAAGAATGATAGGGGTGGGCAAAGAAAAAATTTGATTTTAGCTCTTTGGCAATAACGTTGTGTTGGGAAAACTCCTTGCCATTATCAGATGTAATCGTAAGGACTCGCTTGCTAAAGGGCGATAACAAATCAACGGTTGCCTTGGCTACAAGATCTGCCGTTTTCTTAGCGAGTCGTTTGATCAGCGTATATTTCGATTTGCGCTCAACTATTGTTACCAGAGCTCCTTTGTGATTTTTTCCGATAACGGTATCGATTTCCCAGTCTCCAAAGCGCTTTTTGGCGTCCACGATGGCAGGGCGCTCATCAATGCTGACACGGTCAACGATCTGGCCCCGGCGATCATATGAGCCGTACCGCTTCTTTCGTTTTTTATTTGCATGGCGAAGGTGCTGGTATAGTTTGCCACCATGGGCTTTATCTTTCAGGATGTGCTGGTATATTGCCTCGTGGCTAATTGTAAAACGCGATGCCCGCTTTAAAAAGCCTGACACCTGCTCGGGGCTTAGCTCCTGCTTTATGAGGCTTTCAATAAGAGCTATCAGCCTGGGTGTTAATTTTACACGCTTTCGGGCCACCATTCGGCGGTTTGCCGCCAGCCGGTGAGCCTGCTTGGGCCTATAGCCTCTTTTTCCATGATTACGGCTTAGCTCACGGCTAACAGTGGATTTGTGAACTCCTATTTCCTTTGCGATGGCCATCTGTGAAAAACCTGCTTTCAAAAAAGCGTAAATCTGATATCGTTGGTCTCGAGTTAACTGCGTGTATACACTCATAAGCGCTCCTTTTGCTTGGCGGTGAAAAAATGCGCTTTGTATACCGCAGTTAGCTCATTTTTTCACCAACCAATGCGTTGCACTTATGAGTTGAATTCAAGACATATAAAAGGAAATATTTATTATGAAAGAAGCAGTAATCGTGAGTGCAGCGAGAACGCCGTTGGGGAATTTCAATGGTTCTTTGGGCAGTACGGGAGCCAACGACCTGGGAGCTGTGGTGATTGAAGCGGCGGTTGAACGTGCCGGAATAAAAAAAAATGATGTCAATGAAGTGATAATGGGAATGGTTCTTCCGTGCGGCTGCGGCCAAAATCCTGCCAGACAGGCAGCCGTCAAGGCCAATATGCCCTATGAAGTTGAATGTATCACGGTAAACAAGGTCTGCGGCTCCGCATTAAAGGCGGTCATGCTGGCGGCTCAGGCCGTTCAAGTCGGGGATGCGGATGTCGTGGTTGCCGGGGGGATGGAAAACATGAGTCTGGCCCCGTATTATCTTGAAAAAGGTCGTTTTGGATATCGCATGGGACCGGGCAAGATCGAAGACCACATGGTTCATGACGGGCTCTGGGATATTGTCAACGATTTTCACATGGGGATTTCAAACGAACTGTGTTCGGAAAGGTATAACGTCAGCCGTGAAGACCAGGATCGTTATGCTGCCGAATCCTATCGTCGCGCCCTTGAAGCCATCCGGGCAGGACGGTTCAAAAATGAAATTGTCCCCGTTGAAATCCCTCAGCGAAAAGGTGATCCTATCATTTTTAATGAGGATGAATGCCCCCGTGAGACGACGTTTGAACACTTGTCAAAAATGAAACCTGCATTTAAAAAGGATGGAAGGGGAACTGCCGGCAACGCGTCCATCATCAGCGACGGTGCTGCAGCGGTGGTGGTCATGTCCAAAGACAAGGCAGAAGAATTGGGCTGTGAGATCATGGCGACCATCGGTGCCCAGGCATCGTTTGGCATGGACCCGAAATACCTGCTGGTGTCGCCGATTTGGGCCATTCCCAAATGTTTGAAAAAAGAAGGGATTTCCATAGAGGATGTCGATCTTTTCGAGATCAACGAAGCTTTCAGCGGTTCGACGGTGGCGGTGCTGCAGACCCTTAAACTGGATTCTTCCAGGGTCAATGTGAACGGCGGAAGCGTTTCGTTGGGACATCCCATCGGCGCAAGCGGATGCCGGCTGCTGGTTACCCTTTTACATGAAATGATACACCGGGACAAAAAAGTCGGGGTCGCTTCGCTGTGCCTGGGCGGCGGTGAGGGGGTTGCCCTGGTGGTAAAAAGATAAGGTTGGCGTTCAGGGGTTCAAAGGTTCAGGGGTTCAAGGTTCCATTCTTGTCCCCGGACTGCATTTGGGATGCGTATTTCCGAGAAAAACGTCAGCTTCGTCAGTCCCAATCCGAAATTTGAAGCTAAATTGGCAATTACTTGGGAAAATGAACATTTGTAACGAGGACTTTGGATCTCCATGCCTTCTTTGTCCTTAACCCTGAACGTTGAACCCTGAACCTGGAACGGTTACAATATAAGGAGATGACTATGGACATCAAAACATTCGGCGTTGTGGGCGCGGGTCAGATGGGGAACGGCATCGCGCAAGTTGCCGCCATGAGCGGCCTTGAGGTGATCATGAGCGACATCGCCGCTGAATTTGTAGAGCGGGGCCTTGAAACCATCCAGAAGAACCTGCACCGCGCTGTTGAAAAAGGGAAAATGACCGTTGAAGCGATGAATGCCGTTCTGGGAAGAATCACCGCCAGCGTTGACATCAAAGATATGGCATCTGCCGATTTTGTGGTAGAGGCCGCCACCGAGCATGAACCGATCAAGTTTCAAATATTCGAAGATCTGGATCGAATCTGTGCATCGCAGGTGATTCTGGCGACCAATACATCGTCTATTCCCATCGGAAGGGTTGCATCCCATACAAAACGGCCGGATAAAATTATCGGGATGCATTTTATGAATCCGGTCCCGGTGATGAAGCTGGTCGAGGTGATCCGGGGACTGGCAACCTCGGACGACACGTTTAAAACAACCTGGGACCTGGCGGTCCGGTTCGGCAAAACACCGGCCGAAGCAAACGATTATCCCGGCTTTATCGCCAACCGGATTCTCATGCCCATGATCAACGAGGCGGTGTATTGTCTGTACCAGGACGTCGGATCCCGGGAAGATATCGACACCGTCATGAAACTGGGTGCGAATCATCCCATGGGCCCGCTGGCACTGGCGGATCTCATCGGCCTGGATACCTGTCTTGCAATTATGGATACCCTTTTCGATGGATTTAAAGATTCAAAATACCGCCCCTGTCCGCTGCTTCGGAAATATGTGGAGGCCGGATGGCTGGGTAGAAAAACGGGTCGGGGGTTCTATGAATACCCATAAGGAGGCGTTATGGCTAAGAAGAAAGCCGAGGCTCTGGCCCCGGTCGGGAAGAAGATAAAGAAGGAGCGGTTAAAGAAAAAAATGACCCTTGATCGCGTGGCCAATGAAACCGGTTTTTCCATCGATTATCTAAAAGAAATCGAGAGCGGCAAAAAGATTCCGCCGGTGGGCGCGCTGTTGCAGATTGCCAAAGCGCTGGAGATCGATTCGGGCTTTTTCCTCAGAGAACAGGAGTCGAGCTTGAGGCGTCGTATCAAGGCCTACACAAAACGCACGG
Organism: Desulfobacterales bacterium; assembly: GCA_035529735.1. Taxonomy (GTDB): domain Bacteria; phylum Desulfobacterota; class Desulfobacteria; order Desulfobacterales; family UBA11574; genus JAAXQD01. The sequence goes on from DATKWE010000170.1 coordinate 3,682, forward strand.
AAAATTATGCCTATACAACCCTGACGCCCGGGGCGGAGAATAAACATTTGAAGGCGTTCAAGGTCTCGATTGACGCCATGCAGGATCACAAAGGCGTGGGATATCAGCACGAGGGTGAAGAGTTCGTCTATGTGCTGGCCGGAAAAGTCGAAGTGACGGTCGGTGATCATATCAATGCCCTCGATGTCGGCGAATCCCTTCATTTCAACGCGGGGATACGGCATAAATTGACAAATGTCGGAGAAGAAAAAGCAGAGATGCTGGTGGTAATTTATGGGCCATAGGCTTGAGAACTTAAATTTCAATTCTCCGCGTTGTGTGCTGCAGAGATTCGAAATTTAGGGGAATTACCGCCTTTCATTAAATGGCATAAACGAAAACGTTAAAAGGAATAATCGATGTCTTTTGCGCTGACGGATGAGCAGATCATGATTCAGACCATGGCCAGGGAGTTTTCGAGGAAAGTCGTTGCGCCGACGGCTGCGGAACGCGATGAGACCAAGGAATTTCCGGCTGAAAATATTAAAAAGATGGGAGAACTGGGGCTTATGGGAATGATGGTCCCGTTTGAATATGAAGGGTCCGGTGCCGACACGGTGAGTTATGTTCTGGCCCTTTCCGAGATTGCCTATTCCTGTGCTTCAACTGCAGTGGTTATGTCGGTTCACAATTCCATTGTCTGTGAAAGCATCTACCGGTTGGGAACCGAGATGCAGAAGGAAAAATTTTTAAAACCGCTTTCAAGGGGAGATATCATCGGCGCCTTTGCCATGACCGAACCCCATGCCGGGTCGGATCCTGTCCGGCAGTCGACCACCGCTGTCCGAAAAGGTGATGCGTATATTGTCAATGGCACCAAACGGTTTATCACATCCGGAAGGAATGCCGGATTGGTTATTGTTACGGCCATCACGGATGAAACACAGCGTCATCACGGTATCAGTGCATTTATCGTTGAGAAAGACACCCCCGGATTTATTGTGGGAAATGAGGAAGATAAAATGGGCCTCCGTGCTTCCGATACAACGGACCTAATCTTTAACGATTGCATCGTCCCTGCTGAAAACATATTGGGGAATGAGGGAGACGGTTTTAAAATTGCCATGAAAGCGCTGGACGGCGGACGCATCGGTATTGCGGCCCAGTCGGTGGGGGTCGCACAGGCGGCATTCGATGCTGCCGTAAAGTATGCTAAAAAAAGAGAGCAGTTCGGGCAGCCGATTTCCAAATTTCAGGGCCTGCGCTGGATGATTGCGGACATGGCCACAGAAATAGAAGCGGCACGGCAGTTAATGCTTTCAGCCGCCGCCATGAAAGACAGGGGCGAAAAAATTATCGCACAGGCTTCAATGGCCAAGCTTTTTGCCTCTGAAATGGTCAACCGGGTGACTGCAAAAGCGCTGCAGATTCATGGCGGGTATGGATTTATTAAAGACTATCCGGTTGAACGTTTTTACAGGGATGCCCGGGTTTTTACAATTTATGAAGGAACTTCGGAGATTCAGAGAATAGTGATCTCCAACCACATATTAAAGGATAAGCGTCGTCCTTCACACGGATCCTGAGTCACGGTTAACCCTTTTTAAAAAAATGTCGTATTCAGATAATCCGGTTTTAAACGGATCAATCCTTCGAAGGTAGATAAACCCGCCAGAGGCGGGTAACCCTCGTGCTATATTCAACCCACGCTGTAGGTAAGCATCGAAGCGCACCTCGACCCTGCCGCGATCCATCGAGGCATGCTCAGAACCGGGAGTTCAGATATTCATCAAAAGCGGATATAACGATTCTTTTTTCCTCACTTATCTTGTCCTTTCAACAGATTAAATCCTTCTCAGTCCTCACGTTTGTCCGAGGGGTCCAAGTTCCTGGTCAACTTTCGGAATCATGAGTTCCGGCTTTGCGAATTATATTTATAGATAAATAGTTATATCAATACGTTAAAACTTGGCACGGTGGTTGCTAATGGATATCGAACGATCGATGTTCCGTTGTTGGAACAGCGCATTTAACTATTGCCTTTACGAGGAAGGAGAAAATATGAAAAAAGCAAAACATACAGGAAAAGAGGTGACGATCGTTGGGGTCGTCGAAGAGATTGAAGATGAAGAAGGCAATTCTGGGCTGATAATCAGCACGGATGATGATGCCTACGAGGTGGAACTCAATAAACAGGGCAAAAGGCTCTTTCAAGAAGTAGACATGGATGTCGAAGTAACCGGCTTCGTGACCAAAAACGATGATGGGACAAAACGAATCACTGTAACCGGATTTGATGTGCTTGACTCTGATGACGACGATGATTACGACGACGATGACGACGATTTCGGGTCTTAGGCACTGAATTGCGGTCAAGTCGGAGAAAAAGACAGGAAGACAACATGTGAGTGACAGACAGTCTCGTCAAATACAAAGGTTTATAAAGGGGGCAACTCCGGTGGAGCAGCCCCCTTTCTTGTTCGCTGAGATACCGAAGCATCTTTGCCGCCTTTAAACACGGCCGATAGTGATTATGTGACGTAAGACGACGTCATTTTCAATGCAGTGATGATCAATTGGATGGACGAAGAAATCGTCCGTTTTCAAGAGGCTACGGACCTGCGGTGTCATTCGGGGTGCGAGATCTGCTGCACATTCATATATTGAAAGATAACCGTCGCCCTTTACATGAATTAGGCATTGTTCTATGCTTTATTCATTGAAAATCTTGGCCGCCAGATCGATATCTTCCGGACAAAACACAAAAAGGCATTTTTCATCGGGTGACGAAACCGTTCCGTAAACATAGTTGATGTTGATGCCTTCTTTTCCAAACTTATTTGCGATGGCTGCAAGTGAACCCGGTTTGTTTTCAAGTTCAAGTGTCATCACCGGCATAATATCGAAAAGGTAATCATTTTTTGACAACAGATCGATGGCCCTGTCCGTCTGATCAACAATCATCCGGATCAGAGCGAAACGGGCCGAGTCCTTCCGCATGGAATTGTAGCTGGCAACCGAAGCGATCCGCTTTATGGATTTTCCCCGGGCTTCAAAAAGATTCTGCACATAGCTCGATGCGTCTTGTATGGTGAGCGCATCGATGTTGATGCGTTCGTTTGAAAACAGGGACGCCAGTTTTCCAAGCTCTCCGGGAACGTTTTTCAAAAATAGTGATATTTCGGTCCTGACCATCGTATGCTCCTACTTTTTAGCGTTTAAAAGAACCGTATGGCTGTTATTAAGAATTTTCATAAGCAAAATAAAATTTTAAGTCAACAACCATAAATTATTTTATTCAAGAAGTCCTACAGAGAAGGCCAGGGTGAATTGCCCGGTGTAATAAAGGGGCAGGCCGACGAGGCGATTGAAAAATTCCTTGACACATTTCGGGTTGGGATTTCGATAACAACGCTTCAATTTAAATGGTTGCAGGTCAGACTAAATTACGATGTGCCGGATTCCTTTTGATTCAGACAATTGATTAAAAATTTTTGCCACACGGCAAAATATTCGTTTCCGCCCACCAGATAGGTATCATTGTGATCTGCGCCCGGGATTTCATAAAAATCTTTGGGAGACGACGCTTTTTCAAACAGACGACGGGCCATGGAAACCGGAATGGTCTGATCAAATTGTCCATGGACGAACAGAACGGGTGATTTAATATTCTCGATCAAGGATAGGCTGTCATATTTGACGGTCGACGTTGACTGCGGTGCAAAGAAAGGAAAATAGCGTTGCATCATATCGTCCGTTGACGTGAACGCGGCTTCCAGAATGACCCCCAGACAGTCTTCTCTGCTGGCGATATCGACAGCCAGGGCGGTTCCCAGGGACCGACCGAACAGCAATACAGATGATGCTTTAAACCCCTTGTCTCGGATTAGATATTGAAATGCTCCGTGGGCGTCTGAGAAAGTCCCGGCCTTCGATATTTCCCCTTGGCTCAGGCCGTATTCACGGTAATCAAAAATGAAGATCGGAATCTGAAGGGCATCATGAAGCTTCTTAAGATTGTGCAGCCGGTGACTGATATTTCCTGCATTGCCATGAAACCATAGAAGTACCGAACGCGTATCCGGACCGTGCACGAACCAGCCGTGCAGACGGGTGCCGTCCTGTGCCGAAAAGAACACATCTTCATAGTCGTCCAATCGGTAATCTTTGGGTGTGGCTTCGATGAAGTTATCCGGGAAAAATACAAGACCTTTTTCAGACATAATATCCATCCTTTACGAATTTTAAGAGAAAATAGCCTCATCTTCCTGATCTGTCAAGGAATAGTACGTGTTCAGTGGGTGCGCTCCTCCGCTTCACTCCGGTGTCTACGTGTCTGGTCATTTCAATGACTTAGCAGCGGGGGCATTCCTGCCCCCTCCGCGTTCTCCCGCAAAAAGCATGCGGGAGCCGCGGTCTCCCCCACAGCTAAGTCATTGAAATAACGAAGCC
>DATKWE010000171.1:0-5400 GCA_035529735.1 Desulfobacterales bacterium
CAATCAGATGTTCCTTGAGCATACCGGCGACAATTTAAAAACAGTCAATCGCGAACAGGATCTCGGCGATGCCGGCCTTCGCAAAGCGAAATTATCCTATAACCCGATCGATTTTCTCAAAAAATACCGGGTTGTTCTGAAGTAATAAATTTCATTGGTGTCCAAAATACTTTTGGCATGACAAGCCAGGATAAATACGGCATTCACATTTTGCCAAAAAGATGTCGGAATAATGGAATATTGGAATATTGGAATATTGGAAGCTTGGTTCCTTTTGAAAAACCCAATATTCCAGCATTCCATCATTCCAGGTTCCCAAGGAGGCTACGATCCACAAATCCTTTAGGTATGCTCATATACATCTATAAGATCGTTTTTGGACAAGAGTGAATAAGTTTATATTTGAACCCAACATATCTAAAATGAATAATGATGAACTCGTAAAAAGTCTCATTTTGCTCGCTCCGCAAGCAATTTTGGGATTCATGACTCGCCTGGCTAAATTGCAAGAACTCGGGCTATCGCCCTCAAACAGCTTGCAATTTTTAACGCCAGACGCATCATGAATCTTTCTCCAAAATTGCTCGATATCGCTCACAAAAGACTTTTTACGAAGCCGTCAATAATGAATAACGAAAAAATTAGGAAGTGTCCATCCACAAATGGTAGATTTTGGTTCGGGGCAAGGTCTAAGCGATTTTGAAACCGGAGGTGCCCGCAGGAAATGCCCTTGGGGTGAATAGCGTGCTATTTTGAGGATTTCAAAAGAGCGAAAACGCCGCCCAGGGCCGAAAGATGCCGTTTGTGGATGGACACTAACCCGCTGCAGGCAATCGAACCTCAAACAATGCCCCCGGACCGTCAGGGTCTTCAAGTCTTAAAGTGCCGCCATGTTTTCGGACAATTTCGTGGCAGATATACAGACCGAGGCCGGTGCCGTCCCCCACCGCTTTGGTGGTGAAAAAAGGTTTGAAAATGTCCTTCCGGATCGACACGGGAATACCGGGCCCGGTATCTTTGCACGAAAAAACAACCTGGTTTGCATGTGTGTCAAACTGCGTAGAAAGAAACACCGTCCCCTTCATATCCATAACCGCCTGGATGGCGTTGTGGATGATATTCAGCGCCACCTGACCCAAATTTGCAAAATTCCCCTGGATATCCGGCAACTCCGGGGCATAATTTTCAACGATTTTAAGATCGCAATGTTTATATTGGTTGTGCATGACCCGTAAAGCATCTTTGACAACGGAATTGATGCTGACCGATTCTAAATAGGTCTGGGTTTGTCTGGAGAGTCCCAGAAGACTTGAAACAATCGACCTTGCCCGGACAAGTTCCCGATCGACAAATTTAAGATCATCGATCAAGTCCTCGTCCGGAGGTTTTTCTGTATCCCATTGTTCGATGTCTTCGATGGCGGACTGGACCAGGCTGGTGGCACTTGTCAGGGGATTGTTGAGTTCATGGGCAACACCCGCAACCAATTGGCCGATGGCGGCCAGGCTTTCCGAACGGATCAACTGCTCTTGGGTTCGTTCCTTTTCAAAAAGGGCCTCTTTTAGAGCGCGGGTCCTTTCTTCAACCTTTTTTTCAAGATCCTTATTCAGGTCATCGATGACTTTATAGGAACGGGCGTTTTCAATGGCAAGGGCACTCTGGCTGGACAGTGTCTCAAGAAGATCAACGTCTTCCTGTATAAAAAGATCGCCGGAACGCTTTTCACCCAGCACAATGAATCCATTCAACGTCTCCTCAAATATCAGTGGAAGCGCTATCTCGGCATTCAACGCCTCCATATCTGAAAGTACATCCGGGGACATGGCCTTTAGGGTCTGCTTTTTTAAACTGTCTTTCATAACAGGCTGGCGATGCGTCTGCATCCATCTCACCAGAGCGGAGTTCTCACTCCATGTAGGCGGTTGATCAGAATTCATCTGTTTGCCGCGGACTGCAAAATTCACAAATTTTTTTCCGGAGGTGCCTGACAAAAATAGGACGCAATGGTCCACTATCATCGTATCGGCCACCGTATCCATCAGAAGTTTTGCAATTGCGTCAAAATCGAGCACCGACACGACCATCTGGCTGACATGTTTGATGGTCTTCTGATAGTCATATTTGCCTTTGTAGAAAATACGATCGACAAAGTTTTGCACGTTTGATTTTAACGGTCCGAAGACAAACACAATAAGAATAAAAAAGAATATGGGGAAATATATCGAATTTGAAAGGTGAAACCCCTTGAAAACGGTGTCGGCCACAATAATGAGCAGGGTATACAAACAGGTCAAAAACGCCGTCAGAATCGAATAGATAAGGCTTTTTCTGATCAATATCCCCATGTCCAGCAAGTCGTGCTTGAAAAGCCCAACAGCAAAAACAATCAGGGGAATAAAACTTAAATTGCCGGGAGGATACACCGAATAGCCCTGGATCGTAAAGACATTCATCCCGTTCATGAAACCCATGATCCCAAATCCGGCAAATAGATACTTAAGCCTGTTCTTGTGGGAATTGCTTTTTTCCTGCTGTATGGCCTGATGGATCAGTATCAAAACATATAGGGTGACGAAGAGGCCGGCCAGGCCGAAGAAAGGATAGAGGGTGCCGCCCCTTGCGAAGTAACCAAAATAATGTTTCTGCATGGAAGCGATATAAAAGGGTGTCGGCGTGAAGCACATCAGAAAAAATGAATAGACATATGCAGCCTTGATCAGCCATTTTCGCCCGGATATATTGAGATAGGCATGGAAAAAATGGACGTATACCGGGAAGAGGTAGACAATGAAAAAATGATCCGTGCGACTGATAAAAAGCGCCGCTTCCGCTGATTCGACATTGAAGGCAAAAAGGATGTCAAAGTAAAGAAAAGATCCAAGTACGCAAATGGTAAAAAAAAGAAGGTTGGTCCGGGTCCTTGGCCCGCGGAAAATCGCCAAAGCAGCCAGTGCGAGAAAGCAAATCAGCGTCAACAATGGTGGAATGCTGTAGAAGGTCATCGTATTCTAATTTCTTTTGTCCAGCATCTCACGGGCATGATCCAGCGTGGCTCGGGTTATTTTTTCACCCCCCAGCATCCGGGCGATCTCTTTAACGCGTTCCGTTTCACTGAGCAGTTTGATGGTGGTGCTGGTTCTTCCATTTGAAATCCGCTTTGAGATCCTAAAATGATGATCGCCAAATTTGGCAATCTGAGGCAAATGGGTGATGCAGATGACCTGGTGATGACGGGCAAGAGAGGACAGTTTTTTGCCGACAACCTCGGCCACACTCCCCCCGATTCCAGCATCAACTTCATCAAACACGATGGCCTCCACCGCTTCTGTTTCGGCCAGTATGGCCTTTAAAGCGAGCACCACTCTCGACAGTTCGCCGCCTGAAACAATGCTGGAAAGCGGTTTCAGCGGTTCCCCCACATTCGGAGCAATCCGGAAGGTTGCTTGATCGATCCCGGTTTCGAAAACGGTTTGTTCTTCGATTTTAAGATAAGGATCGGAATCTTCATCCGCCGGCAGGGTTCGAAACGATATTTTAAACTTTGTGTGAGGCATCTTAAGGGAGGTCAGTTCTTTTTCTACTTTTTGGGCCAGTGTTTTTGCTGTTTTTTTCCTATCCCTGGAAAGTTTATGGGTCAGTTCGGTCAATTTGCCATGCAGTTCAAAAAGCTTTTTTTCAGTATCGGCGATATCCTCGGATAAATTTTCAATTTCCGAAAGCTCATGATCGATGGATTCAAGACGTAAAAGAACGGCCTCCAGCGAGCCTCCGTATTTGCGCTTCAGCTTAACGAGGGTGTCAAGTCGTGCTTCAACCGTATCCAGACCGCTTTCGTCCATCTGTATGTTTTTCAAATACCTTCTAAGTTCATCCGCAATATCTTCAAGATGAAAAGCTGCTTCAGCGATACGCTCCGCCTTTGGAGCAAGCAAGGGATCTATGGTCGAAGCCTTGTCAAGATCTTTCTTCACGGCCAAAAGGCCTTCAACAACAGCGCCCTGTGAATCATAAAGCATTTCGATGCCACCCTGGACCGCCTGGAAAAGTGCTTCGCTGTTTTGCAGGCGTGTCCGTTCTTGTTCCAGGGCAGTATCTTCTCCGAGTGTTACCGATGCTTGCCGGATCTCTTTCTGCTGGAATTCGAGCAGCTGTATGTGTTCCGCCTGCCGGTCTCTTTTATGCTTCAGGTCATTCAATTTCCGAATCATCGGAACGATTTCATGAAAACACCCGGATACTTTCTCACGCGCAGCCGTCAACCCGCCAAATTGATCGATGATTGCCAGCTGCTGGTCTTCCTTTAACAACCCCTGATGAGCATGCTGCCCGGATATACTGGCGAGATTTTCGGTAATAAGATTCAGTATCCCAATGGTGGTAAGGCGTCCATTGATATAAATCCGGTGTCGGTCCTTTCGGGAAATAATCCTTCTGATCAACAGCCCTTCTTCAGGATTATACCCGCTGTCTTTCATAATTTTGCCAATGGGGCTTTGTTTTTTGATTTGAAACAAAGCTTCGAGCTCTGCTGTTTCGTAACCGGTACGAATGAGTTTTGCCGTCGCCCGGCTGCCGAGGAGAAGATTGACGGCATTGATGATGATGGATTTCCCGGCGCCGGTCTCACCGCTCAAGATGGCCAGCCCCTCTGAAAAGGATATCTGAAGGTCGTCGATAATGGCAAAGTTTCTAATGGAGAGTTCTCGGAGCATAGAAGCGATAATCCAATTGTCTTAATGTGGGAAGAAAGATCACTTTCGACTTTATCGCACAATATTCGCAACTTGTAAAGATTCTTGTTTTTTGAGGTCCATGGGCTTTTGCTGTTAAGCCTTAAGCGCATATTCCTTGTACGTGTTCAGGGGGTGCGCTTCGCCGTGTAACGATATTGGCGGAGTGGCTTCGTTATTTCAATGACTTAGCAGTGGGGGAGACCGCGGCTCCCGCATGCTTTTTGCGGGAGAACGCGGAGGGGGCAGGAATGCCCCCGCTACTAAGTCATTGAAATTACCAGACACGTAGACATCGGAGTGAAGCGGGGAGGCGCACCCCCTGAACACGTACTCTGATCCTAATGCCGAGAACAGGGTAAAACCTATTTTGGTGCATCATTTATTCGCCATTAACCTATTTATTTGTGATATATAAAATAAAATTTTTAATTTCCAACTATACAGAAGTGCGTGTTCAGGAGGTGCGCTTCGCCGTGTAACGATACCTGCCCGCTCGTGCCTTGCATGGCAGGCGGGTTGGCGGAGTGGCTTCGTTATTTCAATGACTTAGCTGTGGGGGAGACCGCGGCTCCCGCATGCTTTTTGCGGGAGAACGCGGAGGGGGCAGGAATGCCCCCGCTGCTAAGTCATTGAAATGACCAGACACGTAGACACCGGAGTGAAGCGG
>DATKWE010000172.1:0-5048 GCA_035529735.1 Desulfobacterales bacterium
GAATCTACTGAACACTTCAAATATTTTCTTTCCGCCAGGGGTGGAGACGATGCGCCACTGAACCGTTTGAAGATGCGAAATCCTTTTAAGATCCAGCCCCTTGCCATGATATTTTCCGATATGCTTGGGGTTGTCATGGGCAAGGATCATGCCGTCTACATCGGTGACCAAGAGATATAGAATATCCGACTGCTGGGCCGTCTCGGCAAGGAGTCTCTGAAGCTGGAATTCGCTCCGGCTCATTCCCAGACCTGTCCGTGTCCCTGCCTCGAAAGACCGGATCAAGGCAGCCCCCTTTTCCAGCAAAAGGCGGGTGTTGTTCTGATTCTGGCGGTGGATGTTCTGGACAGTGATAAACGCAAAAATCGGAAACAGAACCACCACGGCGCCGATAAATATCCACGGCGGTACACCGGTCCAAAATCTGTTATGTTTAATTTTATTCGGCATGACGGTAGTTATAGTGCAAATCTGATGCCATCGTTAATGTTTCCGATAATCCCTTGTTGGGTACAGGATTTTTCCTTAACGGATCGGTTCCAGGTTCAGGGTTCAAAGTTCAAGGGTTTCAATCGATTGAACCTGCTCAAAATATTGATCAAAATCCGGAATACCCGCCATAACCTATTGGGTAGAACGGTTTTGAATCCGCGATGAAGCCGGCATCACATTAATGCGAGCTTTTTAAGTTTTTCCAACCCGGAACGTTGAACCTTGAACCGCTCAACCAAGTTTTTTAATTCAGAGATAAGGATCCACATGGATACTATTTACCCATCTGAACGCTTTTACAGGCGCTCCTGGGTACATAGTATCCACCATCCGGTGTCTAATGGCAAGGAAAAAGGGGGGCTATGGGCACTGGAAATCCTCGATTTCCGGCATTAAGGGCCGGATGGCGTCCAGTTCATTGGGCCTGATGGGCCGCCAATCGACGGTATAAAATATTTCAGATCCATCATAAGACTTGGGGGTAAATATGGCGACATACAGGGCCGGCTCATCCGGATAATGCTCGATCCAGAGGACTTCGCCGATTTTCAGACTAAAATCCCTGCATATTCTTTTTCCCAGACTTTCGGCGCAGGTTGTCTTAAATATACCTTCCCCAGTCTGGGTCGCCACAACGGCGTACGGTCTGAGATGCTGAACGTCCGGATATTTTTTCGAAAAATCGATGACCTTCAACCGCCACGCGCAAGCCCATTTACCACCCAGCTTTGAAGAGGCGTCTTCCTGCCGCTGCAAGCGATATGTTCCGTCGAAAAGAAGCAAATTTCGTCACTCCTATCAAAGAAAACATGCTCCATGGTGCCGTTGGGCACATAAAAGGACCGATCGCCCGTTTAAAACAGCGCCATCTGCCGGTCATCCTTTTGTTTCCAGCCTTTTATGGGCCCCTTTCGAATCCGGGCAAACACCCCCGGGGCAAGTTTGGCATGACGCGCCCAATCGAGCATAATTTTAGCGATGTTTTCGGCGGTACGCTCCTTCCAGTTCGTACCGAGTTTCTCTTTGAGTTCAACACCGAGCCCCAAAAGTGTATTGCCTTTAAACCGATGGGATTCAAGTATTTCCATGAAAATTGAAAACGAGGGCATCTGCAAGGCCCCTTCTGCAAACAGAGCGGGTCGCCGGTCTATATTCTGCACGAATTCTTGCCCCTTGGGCAGCATTTTTATCAATGGCGCGCGCCGAACGATGAAACCCAGGTCTTCCAGCGTTGCCAGGGCTCTAAAAATGGTATTTTTGCCAAAGCCGGTCCAATCCACCCTGCCGTCCCCGTGAAGCGCCTGAAAAAGCCTTTCCACCATCTTTTCAACAGGGGAATACTGGATCTGCGGGGTTTTAGATCCACGTCTTTTGGGCAACAGGAGGCGACGCTCCCGGATTTCTGTTGCCGGGTCAAAGAAAACGAGCATTCGATTTTTTTTATCCCAAATCGCGAGATCGGCGAAGTCCATCCATTCCGCCAGAATACGGGCATATTTCAACCCGGTTTTACCGGAAACGGACCTGTAGGGAACCGAAATCCCGAACAGGGTGGATACTTCATCCATGGCCAGGGTGTTTTTTTCTTCCAAAATTTTTAAAAGACCGTGAACCAGACGGTTGGCTCGAAGCCTGTCTTGCAAATGTTTTCTCAACGAAGCCTCGATATCATGGTGCGCAGCCGGCAATTCGATTTGCAGGGCTGCCGCACCCTTACTGAATCTAACAAGTCCAAGCAGATCCATATCTTTTGCAACCCGGTAAAACAGCGGCCCGGACAGGCCGGCCCGTGCTCTAAATTCGGAAATATCCAGAGAACCGCCGGCTGCATGAAGGATCTTCGCAACTTTAACAACATCCCTGACGCCGGCCCCAAGAATAGGATTGTCATGAAACGGTAACATGCCGCTGTTCAGGTAATTTCGGAAGACCCCTCCGAAGACGTCCACGGTATTGCCGATTTTTAAGACCAACCCCTGGTCGATTAAATTTTGTACAACTTGAGCGTCGAGGTTTCCCGGCGATTCTGTTGGACGCATCGGCGCAAATTTGGCGATATGGATCAGTGAAACGCGCGCTTTATCCGACAGCTTCTCCAGGTCATGCTGGAAAAGTTCTTCGACACTCAAAAGATTGCCGGCAATATATTCCTGTGGAATCCCGGACTGCCGGGCCACCTTGACATGAAAGCAGAGCATTTTCAGGAGCCAGGGATATCCTTGTGAAAATTCCATCAGGAACCATCGGAGGTCTTCGATTAAGGTTTCATTCAATTCATCGCTCAGTTTTTTCAACAATGCATCGGTTTCGGCGCCGGAGAAACTGTTCAGGATCATTTTTTGACTGTTATCCGTAACCGCATCCCCCAATTCTTTGTAAGATTCACGGGCCCCTGAAACAACATCCTTGTTCCACGAAAATCCCAGAACGATATTCGTCTGTTCACGGCATATTTCAAGGAACAGATCTTTTATGGGTTCAATCACCTCGGGCAAAAAGAAACAGGGGTCAAACTGATCCAAGAAAATGAGCAGCAGTTTGCCATGGGATTCAAGTACCTTTCCCATCTCGAGAATCGATCCGATCCCACGGTCATGACCGGTGATCCATCCGGATCGGTCCCCTTGGGGGAATAGGCCCCCGAAGTCTTTGTACTTCTCCAGGATATGGTGCAGTAAACACGGAATGAAATTGGACGTTGCGGCGGTTCGGGAATCTATGGCAACGGCAAAGTGCGACATTTTCTCCAGCCGGGCAACACTTGCGAGAACCAATGAACTTTTTCCCCAACCGGAAGGACCCTCGAAAAGAACGCCGCGATGGGATGTTTCTTTATGGGTTACTTTTCTTGCAAAGGCATCGAGTGCTTTGAGCAAAGGCGTTCTTCCCACAAAGTCACCGGGGGATGCAGGGTATTGATACGCAAAGCATTCCGGGCCCCCCCGGACCTCGACAATTTCATCCGCATCTTGAAACAGACCGGGCTGCAGAACAACGGTCTCTTCAGGTAAAATCGGATCAAAATCGGCGAGTTTCGGATACAGCTTCGTAAGATAACCGAGGACCGACGGATCTGATACCAAAGAACCGGCTTTGTCGAAAAGCGCCAGCCGGTTTGGATTTTCTTTGCCTTCAGATGGGGTGATCCAGACCCAGAACACGCCTTTTTCCGTGTAATATAGAAAAGGATCGCCGGAGGTTCCCATATTCCGGGGAATATGTTTTGCAAGGGCGTCCGGACCGGCAATTCCCGGAAACGCTGAAACTGCTTTCAGAACCGCGTTTTCTTCATAGAGAACTACGGTAACGTCTGAATTTTTCGCGATAAAATCTCGATAAAATTCTCCGGCAGAGCTGTCAATGCCGGGCAGTGCGATAAAAAGTCCGTGGCATCGTTTTTCTTGATGCCATCTTGCCATGTACTTTCCGTAAAATGCCTGAAGGTCGGGAGCAGACACCGGTGTTTCACCGAACGTGCAATCCGCATAAAATGGAGCGCCGGTGGCCGTATGCGTTCCCTCTACCTCGATTTCCATTTCAGGGTAGTTTGCATGAAAGAGGCGGTCGACACGATATCCATAGTGGTGCAGCACCTGAGACACCAGTCCTTCAAACAACTTTCCCCGGGCCCGGGTCCTGACATGCTTCGTATTGCCGGGTGCAAGTATTTTCAACCTTGCCATATCGCCGTTATCCTCTTCAACCACATGGATTCGAAGATCTTCAAGGTATGGGAAAACGGCAAAAGGCCTTCACGTTTACACGGGGCGGTTTTAAACTTTTGTAGACGTTCCGGATTTCTTACCATCTTTTACCTCGGGCTTTTCAATTATAAAAAAGCATCCATCTTGCCGTGTGGTTTATTTTGAACAAAAATTATTATTTTGTCAATAGGTTATGCCCCGCCGGGCGGCAAAATCTTAGAACCGATTTTGTAGATTCCCACGACCTTACACCCGTGGTACTTGAGAAATGAATCGAAAGGGGTTTCAACCCCTCACCGTGAGATCATTTTGATAAAAGTTCTTAATTTTGTATCGGTGCCGCATCGGCGGAATCATTTTGTTCACCTTGACCATTTAATGCGAGTTTGATATCGGTTCTAAAAAAAGTTTTACTCGAAAGGAATACTGTATGCTGATTACCGAGATACTGGCTCGAAATGCGCGTATGTATGGCCTTGAAACGGCACTCATAGAAAGAGAACCGGCTAAAAACCGGCGTCGGGACATCACCTGGAAAGAATTTGACCATCAGGCCAATCAGGTTGCACAGGCCCTGATATCCCGGGGGATTTCAAAGGGTGACCGGGTGGTCCATTTAATGACCAACTGTATCGAATGGCTGCCCATCTATTTTGGGATACTCCGAACCGGCGCCTGGGCGGTTCCGCTCAATTTTCGATTTGAGGCGGAAATCATCCGACACTGCGCTGAAATCGCCGAGCCCAAGGCCATGATCTTCGGTGAAGAATTTATCGAGCGCATCGACGCCATCAAGCAAGACCTGGACAGATTCATAGGAACCTATATCTTTGTGGGTCCGGAGGAAAAAAA
>DATKWE010000173.1:0-8250 GCA_035529735.1 Desulfobacterales bacterium
CTGCTCTCCGGTTCCAGCGAGTGTTATTTTCCCTTCCTCGACAAGAAACGCTTTGGTGGCCACCCTTAGGATTCGGCGCACATGCTGACCGGCTAAAAACAGCGTAACATCGTGACGTCGGATCTGTTTTAAGGTGTCGCAAAGCCGATTCGCATCTTTTGGAGCCAGACCGAGAAACGGATCGTCCAGAAGGAGAAGATCAGGATCGCTCATTAGACCGCGCGCTATGGTTAACATTCTTTTCTGGCCTCCGCTCAAGGTTCCTGCCATCTGCCGGAGTTTATCCGCCAAGACAGGAAAAATTTCAAACACCAAGGAAAGCCGGTCCTTCTTTTTCTCTCTGGCAATATAGGCACCAACCTCCAGGTTCTCCAAGACGCTCATGAAAGGGAATACATTCATGCCTTCGGACACATAAACAAGACCACTTCGGACCACTTCGTGCAAAGAAAGCGTCTGAATTTGCTTATGGTGATAGATGATTGCGCCCTGCACCGGACGCAAAACACCGGCAACCGCCTTCAGCAGTGTCGTCTTGCCGGAACCGTTGGCCCCGACTACCGAAACGATCTGGTTGGCGCATATCGTTAAATTAAGCTGTTTCAGAACATGAACGTCACCGTAATGAACATTCAGATTGCAAACCTTTAATATCGGTCTCTGGGTTTCCATAATTTCACTCGATTTTCAGGGGTCGGGAATCAGAGATCAGATTTTTCTTGGCCCCACGAAACCTGAGCTCCACAAACGCTAAGTCCATCAAAAATAGTATGTTCAAAGCGCCTCCCTGTTCTCTGGCACCCGATTCCCTGATCCCTTTTAATACTCCTCATTCTGGTATCTCATGCCAAGATAAGCACGAAGCACTTCCCGGTTTTTCATAACAATATTGGGCGGACCTTCTGCGATTTTTTCTCCGTGATCGAGTGCCAGCAGGCGGTCAGCAACTTTTTGGCTCAGATTTAAAAAGTGATCGATAATCAAAAGCGTTACCCCTCTCTCCCGAACCCTGTTGATCAATTTAATCGCCTGTTTCACCAAAACAGGACTGAATCCGGCCGCCACTTCATCCAGTAAGAGAAGCTTCGGACGGGTCGCCAGGGCCCGGGCCAAGTCCATCCGTCGCTGTTCGCTGAGGGTGAGATTAGCGGCAAGGGTTTCGGCTTTGTGAGCAATGCCGACGACGTCCAGGAGTTCATGGGCCATTTGTTCATCTTCCGGCCGGGTGTGCAGAGAAAATCCTTTACCAAAAACTTGTCCTGCCAACACATTATGCAGTGTGCTCATCCGGGAAAACGGACGGGAGGACTGGAATGTTCGACTGATTCCCAACTTGCAGACGGCATGGGGCTTAAAACCTGTAATATCCTTGCCTTCAAACAGAATTTTGCCGCTGCTGGGCCTTAACCGTCCGCTGATGAGATTGAACAAGGTCGTTTTTCCTGCACCATTGGGCCCCACCAGGCCCACAATTTCTCCTTCATTAATCGTGAAATCAATGTTGCTCAGCGCGTAGATGCCGTTGAATGTCTTACTCAATTCCTTTAATTGTAATACAGTCAAGATACTTTCCTTAAACTACCCCAGAATCCGGCCGGTAAAAAAAGTACCGTCAGGATTAACACAACACCGTAAAGAAACTCGTGACCCGCCGGGAGCAGGGGATGAAAAACAAATTGATTCAGGGGATAAATGATCAGTGCAGCCATGGCAGGTCCGAGAATTGTAAAGCGTCCTCCACAAATTGCAAAGATCATGGGTATGGCTGAAAAATGAAGCCCATAGACAAGACCGGGCTCGATATAGCGGACCAGATGAGCGTAACATGCGCCGGTGACACCGGTAAAATATGCACTGAGCAACAAGGATAACAAGCGATATCTGTTCGCAGGAATGCCGACAGCTTCAGCAGCGATCTCCTCCTCACGGATGGCCTGAAATGCCAGACCGAGATTGGAGTTAAACAAAAATCTCACCAGACCCAGCAACACAAGGGAATAGGCAAACACAAAATAATAGGATGCCGTAATACTGGAGCCGAAATCCACAGACCATGTCCCAAGGCTCAAAGAGGGGAGACCGGGCACACCGACCAGACCCAGAGATCCGTGGGTCAGTTCATCCCAGTTGTCTGTTATCACCCTTGGAATCTCTACAAAAGCCAGGGTTGCCAGGGCAAAATAAGCACCCCTCAGGCGAAGGCAGATCAGATCCATAATCAGGCCAAGACCTGCGGCCAGCAATCCGGCCAAAGGGATGGTGAACCAGGAAGAAAATCCATATTCAAGACTGAGCACCGCCGAACAATAGGCGCCTGCGCCAAAAAAAGCAGCGTGTCCCAGAGAAATCGAACCGCTTACACCCAGAATGTTCCAGGCAAGGGCCAGGTTGGCCAGGAGCAGGGCATGGGTAAAGACCTGGAGGATATAATTATTGGACTGAACCAGCACCGGCAGCAGTGTCAAGAGCAAAAAGCCCGTCACGAAGCCGACGCTGTCGAACTTTAATCCCTGGGTTCTGAATTTTGTGTTTTTTGAAGCAAAAAAACTCATTTATTTTTTAACCGAATCGTGTGAGTTCCCTTTTTGTCCCATTTTCATCAGAAAAATAGGGTAAAAAATATCCTGAGATTCCAGTCCATCCTGTCATTTTTTATTGTTCTCCTTTTCCGAGAATTCCGCGCGGTTTAAATGCCAGTAAGGCGAGCAATAAAACAGCAGCAACCATCTCGCGCCAGCTTGATCCGTAGAGTATTACGGCAAAGGATTCTGCCAGCCCAAGAATCCAACCGGCAAGGATAATTCCGCCCAGGCGGCCGACACCCGCAAAAATCGTAATGGTAATGGCAAGCAGAGTGATTTGGTGTCCGGTGGATGGATAGAGGTAGTGGATACAGCCGTAAAGCGGCCCTGCCAGACCGATGAGGATGGCACCCAGGCAGAAAGCGAGTGTACCCATTACCGCTACATTGATTCCGGCCTGAGCTGCCGCTTCCTTGTCCTGAATGGTGGCCCTCAGCGCCTTCCCCAGATACGTTCGGTACATGAGGATGTAAAGTATGGCGATCACAGTAAGGGACAGAAAAAGAAGGGTAAGCTGACCATAACTCAAATAAAAGCCGGGCAAGCGCAGACCCCGGCTCAGTGTCGGAATTCGAATAAGTCGGTAATCACCTGAAAACCAAAAGAGCATGGAGTTCTGAATCAGGATGGCCAAACCGAAACTAAGTACGATGGAATTCAGTTCCAGCGGCTCACAGAGGCGGGCAAATAGGCGCTGCAGACCCAGACAGATCAAAAGTGTTGCCAGAATGGCCACCGGAAATGTTAGCACAAAAGGCCAAGCAAATACTTTCCAGAGCCAATAAGACACATATCCGGCGAACACCACCAGCTCACCATGGGCCAGATTAAAATTTCGGGTTACCCCGAAAATCAGGGCAAATCCCAGGGCCATGAGGATGTAAAAGGAACCCAGCGAAATCCCGGAGACAACGGCTGTGGTCCACATGAGCTAGTTTCTCTGCTCCCATGAAGGCATTGGAAAAACAGGCTGTCCGGAAGCTCGATCCGGTGGATAGACAACCACGAGTCTGCCTTTCTGGACCTGGACAACCACGTGGCGGTAATGGAGGGGATCTCCATTTTGGTCAAAAACAAGATGCTCCATCGGCATCTCCAGGTCGAGTCTGGTCAACGCCAGGCGGATATTATCGCCGGTAAGCGTCTGGCCGTTACTCACCACCGCCTGCATGGCGGCAATAAGGGCTTTGGCCGATGTATAGCCGTGCATGTTTGTGGTGTTCGGCTGCCGTTTGAACATTTGGCGAAACTTCTTCACAAAGGATTTGGAAGTTGCTTCGCTACCCGGTTCGGTAATTCCGGGATTCCAGGCACAGGTGCTGTAAAGATAGTTGGCATCTTCACCCATGGTTCGCATAAAATTTTCATATGCAATACCGAAGGGGCCGATATATGCTTTGAGCGACACCCGGTTCTCTTTGAGTTGACGTACCAGAAGAATATGATCCGGAGAGAAGCCGCCGGAAACGATGACATCAATCTTCATTCCGGCCAATTTGCCGATAAGTGGGGTGAAATCAGGGGTGCCCGGACGGAATTTTTCAATCAATTTCACCTCAAGACCATTTGCCTTAAGACAACCTTCGAGATCCCGGGCCAGTTCGGTGGAACCGGGTGTGGCGGAATGCAGGATGGCCAGCCGTTGGGGTTTAAAGCGTTCGGTGAGAATTCCACAGAGCGGCTCGACAAAACCTTGAAGCCTGGAAACTCTAAAAAAGTAAGGATTTTCGTACTGTACAAGTTCTTTTTGCAGGCTTGCACTGGCCACATAGGGAATCCGATATTTTTTGGCGACTGCCGCGATCGGGCCCACTAGGGAATCGACGTAACCGCCGGTTAGGGCCCGAACTTTTTCCCATCCACATAATTCTTCAGCCCTGGAGATGGCAACATCCGGCTGGCTCTGGTCATCCCGTGATATGAGTTTCAGCTGCTTTCCGCCGACACCGCCGGCCTCGTTGGCCTCTGCGATTGCCACTTCAACGCCTTGATGGATTTCCATACCCTGTTTTGCCAGCTTTCCGGAAAGAGGGTTGATTTCGCCGATTTTAATGGTGGCGGAAAAACTTGTTTTGTTACCAAGAACAAGTAATGTTAAGCAGAAGATGATACATGAAAGTCTGATAAACGGTGAGAAAACGGTTTGCGAATTTTTCGATATTTTTTTCATAATCGTCGTCCCTCACCGCCTCAAAATGGATCTGCATACATATTCTCCCTCCCCTCGCAGGAGGGGTCAGGGGTGGGGAAAAAGCTGCTTCATCACGAAAGCGTCATTTTTGATCCTACGCTGTTGAGCACGAAACTCGAGGGGAACTCTCTTTGAAATCGTTGAATCGCCTTCAAACCGGTGCAATGCATCGGCATGATCACATCCGGATCCATCTTTTTCATTTCCTGGATAGTCTCATCATGGATTTTCTCAAAAAAAGGTCCTGTAAGATGAAATCCTCCCAGAACCGCATGGATGCTCTGTTCCCCGATTGTTTTCCGTGCAAACGTCAATGTGTTGATAATGCCTGCATGCGCACAGCCGGAGATCACCACCAATCCTTTCCCGTTGAGTTTCATAACCATGGCCTGATCGTCAATGATAGGATCTTGCACGATTTCTCCATTTTTTTCCACAAGGGCATTGGGCATCCCTTTTTCAAATGCTGTGGTTCGCTCCACCTCACCGGTGACCATGATCATCTCATCAGCAATCAGCGTCGGGGTTTCGCTTTCCACAATTTCAACATTTTTCTGCGCCAGCGCATCTCTTGTTAAAGTTTGAGGCCAAATGTTTTTGGATCCGTCGGGCTGGCGGGTATAACGGGGATATACAAAGGCGCCGGGGTGAAGCACCAATGGAATGGTACCGGGGATTTTATCGAGAATGCGGTTAAGGGAACCCGTATGATCCATATGTCCATGACTCAGGACAATCACTTCTATGTCTTCAATGTTCAATCCCAACTGTTCCATGTTGTGGAGAACGCCGATTTTTGTGTATCCCGTGTCAAAAAGGATGGTGTGTTTTTCCTCTCCTTGCCAAACCGTGACGAGCAAAGAAAGGCCATGTTCGGCTAAAAAAGTATCGGCTTTAACTTTGCCGTCTTTGGATAAGGGCGGGCGGGTTATTACGTCGGTGCTCGGCAGTAAAACATCTACATAATTGTCGATAAGCGTGATAATTTCAACACGATCTACCGTCTTCAAAGAACCGGATACATTTTCATTCATGGGTTTTCCTCCTTTAAGCGCAGATTTTTACTGGATACGATACCGCATAACACTAAAAAAACCTATTTTATTTTCTATTGTAAAAACATCAGTGTGTAAAGAGATTTATTGCGTCATGAAGATACGTATTTGAAGGAAAGATGTGACAACAAATAAAAAAATCCCCTCACCTCGTTCGCGTTCGAGGTGAGGGGAAAGTGTTACCATTTCACACCTGCGAAGGATCTGTATTATTTAGACGGACGCAGATGGCGGCGCAGGAGCTTGCCGGTGGGTGTGCGCGGCAGTTCATCCCGGTACTCAATGGCTCTGGGGAGCTTGTAGATCGCAATGTGCTCCTTCAAGAATGTTTTGAGTTCTTCAAAGAATTCATCGCTGCCTTCATAGCCTTCTTTCAGAACCACAAAGGCTTTGGTGATCTGACCTTTTTCTGGATCCGGAATACCCACAATGCCGGCTTCGGCAACTGCCGGATGCTTTTCGATGGCCTCTTCTACCTCTGCAGGACCAATTCGGTAACCGGAACTCTTGATCATGTCGTCTTCACGGGATACGAAGAAAATGTTGCCGTCTGCTTTCATGAAGACCGCATCACCCATCTGGTTCCAGCCGTCGACCACACCCTTCTTTTGAGATTTGATGAGCTTCTCATTATCCTCGTAAGGCTTCCAGTACAGGCTTCCGGAGGGGCCTTTGAGAACCATACTGCCGACTTGATCCGGTTCGCAGTCATTCCATTCCGGGTCAACCACCCGCACCTCAACACCGGGAAGCGCTTTGCCGATGGAGTCGGGCATCGGCTCGGGGTTCATGGTGTTGGACGTTACCAGATGGAGCATCTCGGTGCCGCCCAAACCTTCCCAGATGGGCAGGCCGGTCAGTTTTACCCATGCCGACAGGGTTTCGGAACCCAGAGCGTCGCCGCCGGAAGTGTAAAGACGAATTGAACTGGTGTCGTAATCCTTGAATTTGGGGAACTTCATCAGAGCGCGGTAGCCGGTGGGCAGACCGGTGAGAATCGTTATTTTGTGTTTCTGAATCAGATCCAACATGTCCGGCGGTGTGAACTTTGGAATCAGGGATATGGCTGCACCGCCTTCAAAAGGCATCAACGTAAAGGTGCCGAACCCTGCGGCAAAGGAAACCGGGGCGGCTCCGCCCAGAACATCGCCGGGCCCCATCTTGTATACATGTTTGTTGACCAATTTGGTCTCTATGACAATCGGTTTGACAAAGTGAACACAGCCCTTGGGCATACCGGTGGTACCGGATGTATAGAGCATAATGCCAATGTCGTCACCTTTTAGCATGGTGGCTTCCAGATCGGCAGAACCGGCCTCGAGCATTTCTTCATAGACCATGTTTCCGGCTGCCTTAACCTCGTCCGCATTGCCGCCGATGGTGATGACTTGGGTGCCAAATTCAAACTTGGGTTTGGCCTGCTCAACCGGAGGCATCAGCGGGGCATTGACAATAAAAAACTTCATTTCAGCATTGTTGGCCACAAATGCGACTTCTTCACCGGACCACAGCGGCGACGTTGGAACAGGAATCGCGCCGATTTTCTCAACGGCAAAGATGGCCACCAGGGCCTGGATGGAATTTACCAAACGAATCCCCACTCGGTCCTGGGATTCAACGCCGGCATCTTTCAGCGCGTTGCCGAACTTGTTGACCATTTTCTGGAGCTGGGCGTAGCTGACGGTCTGGTCCATGAACTTAATGGCGGCGTTATCACCTTTGCCTTCTCGAACATGGCGGTCAAGCAAAAAGTCGGCAAGATTCAATTCATCCGGTGTATCCGCAAACTCTTCTGGAACCAAATATTCCGGCCACAAATCTTTTGGTGGCAGCATATTTTCCGGTATTTTACCCATAGCATAAACCTCCCTAATTTTATTATTGTCTGATTAATGTATCATGTGCCTATTTTTCAATACCCGAGGGTATATTCCCCATTTTAGCCTGCAAACATAAATTAAGTTTGATTGATCTGACATCGATTGTTGCTGAATTTAAGCATGGCAGGTTTTGGAGTATATGCCCAGGGCCAGTTTTTTAAAAGTTCACCTCCTTTCCAAAAAAATGTTGCACCCGATTGAAATATTTTTTCGTGAGCCTTATGGTTAGAAATTGAACAAATATCGTTGGAATAGCTCTCAAACATTTGCGTATAAAATATCCGGAAATAAATTGCAAGGTAAAAAAAGCATTTGTTTTTTAAGCACTTTTATCGCGACCCAAACCCGGAAAAATAATCGGTTTGAACACGCCTCTTTTCAGGGAAACCATACGTTATCATGTATTCAAAAAATCTTTTTATCCATATGTTGTATTATGCGCCCTATTAAACCGCTTTGAAAAACATTTGGATATCTGCGTTCGATTTTCCTATCGCAATCAGGGGGTTGAAAGGGTAAAATATATAAACCCTTGAATGCCG
>DATKWE010000174.1:0-12769 GCA_035529735.1 Desulfobacterales bacterium
GCGTTCCTGATAGGACATGGACGACCATTCGAAAGCATAGCCGGGCGGCAAGGTCTTGGACGCCAGCCGTTCCATGGCCGCCATGGCTTCTCCAGAAGAAAAACCCGGGGCTGCGGAACCATTAATCTGTACACTGGTGAACTGGTTGTAACGGTAAACGATCTGGGGGGCCAGGACCGTGGATAGAGTGATCAGACTTTTCATGGGCACCATCTTACCGTCGTTGCTGCGGACATACAAGCGGCTGATATCGTCTAGGGTATCCCGATATCTCGCCTCCGCCTGAACCTTGACCTGATAGGATCGACCGTAAAGATTGAAATCGTTGACATAGCCTGATCCGAGGTGTTCCTTCAGGGTGGCAAAGACCCGGCTTACCGGCACCTTGAGGGTCTCGGCCCGCGTGCGGTCGAGATTTACGAAGATTTGAGGCGTCTCGGCCGTGTAAGTGGAAAAAACCCGGCTCAAGACCGGGTCCTGGTTGGCAGCAATGACCAGAGACCGGGTTGCCGCGGCGATCTCCCTGGGAGGCTGATTTTCAAGGGCCTGGAGCCGGAAGTCAAATCCGCCGGTGGTACCCAACCCAAATATGGGCGGCGGGGCAAAGGCAAAAATATTGGCCGAGGAGATGGCGGCCAGCCTCGCCTGGGCTTGCCCCACGATGGCACCCAACTGCTGATGCGGACGGGTGCGCTCGTCCCATGGTTTCAGAACGACAATGCCGAATCCCACATTTTCGGCCGTGCCGCTGAGTAGGCTGAACCCGCTCACGCCAAGGGAACTTTCAACACCATCAATTTCCTGCAACGCTCGGGAGGCCCGTTCCATAACCGTGTTGGTGCGAGCCAGTGAAGCACCCTCGGGCAGTTGCGTATTGATAAAAATAACGCCCTGGTCTTCCTGGGGCAGGAACGTTGTTGGGCTGTGGGTGAACAGAAAATAGGCAGCACCGATAACGCCGACGAAGATCAACAACGCCACCACCAGCCTGCGGATCAACCAGGCGGCGCCGGTCACGTACATGTTGCGTGAAGCCCCAAGAGCCCGGTTAAACCAGGCAAGGGGTCCATGTTGAGGGATTTTCGGAGTTTTAAGCAACACGGCGCACAGAGCCGGGCTCAAGGTCAAGGCGTTGATGGCCGAGATTACCACCGCCGTACAAATGGTCACGGCGAATTGTTTATAGAGTTGGCCGGTGATGCCGGGCATGAAACCTACCGGCACGAAAACGGCCAAAAGTACCAAAGTGGTGGCGATAATCGGACCGGTGACCTGGCCCATGGCATGGATGGTTGCGGGCTTGGCGCTGAGTTTTCTTTTATCCATCACCCGGTAAACGTTTTCCACCACCACGATGGCGTCGTCCACCACCAGGCCGATGGCCATGATCAGGGCAAACAGGGAAAGGGTGTTGGCGCTGTAGCCCAGAGCCAGCAGCACAGCGAATGTTCCGATGAGCGAGACCGGGATGGTCACCATCGGCACCAGGGTTGCCCGCCAGTCCTGCAGGAAGATGAAGTTCACGAACAGAACCAGAAGAAATGTAATGACAAGGGTCAGCTCAATTTCGTGAATGGCCGCCGAAACATATTTGGTGGTGTCGTAAAAGACATCGTATTTTATATCGCTGGGCTGCCGCTCGGCAAGGTTTTTGAGTTCAGCCCGCACCGCTTTCATGGTGTCCAGGGCGTTGGCGTTCGAGGAGCGGTATACGCCGATGGCCAAGGACGCTTGGCCGTTGAAAATCGACTGAGTGAGGTAGTTTTGGGCGCCAAGTTCCACCCGGGCAACGTCACGAACCCGCACCAGACCGGCTTGATCGTTGCTGCGTACGACGATATTTTCAAAATCTACAGGATTATCAAGCCGCCCCTTGGCTCGCAAGGTGTACTGGACCTGCTGACCGGTGTCGGCGGGTGCCGTCCCGATGGACCCCACGGCAGCCTGGATGTTTTGCTGCCGGATGGCAGCGATCACATCATCGGCGGTCAATCCCCGGGCGGTGAGCCGCTCCGGGTCCATCCAGATGCGCATGCTGTATTCAAACTCACCAAAAATAAAGACATCACTGACGCCGTCGATACGTAACAGGGCATCTTTGATATTTCGGCTGACGTAGTTGCTCAAAAAAAGCTTGTCCCGGGTGCCCTGGGGGGAAAAGAATTCTACCGCACCCAATATGTCGGTGGATCGTCTGCGTACATCGATACCCTGGTCGACCACCGCCTGGGGCAGTTTGGAGGTGGCCAGTTGCACCCGGTTCTGAAGGTTGACCTGGTCGATGTCCGGATCGGTGCCCACCTCAAAGGTGACCGCCAGCGTATATTGTCCGTTATTGGAGCAGGAGGAGGACATGTAGAGCATTTTGTCCACACCGTTGATCTCCTTTTCAATGGGTGCGGCCACATTGTCTGCCACAACCTTGGCGTTGGCGCCCGGATATGTCGCGGTTACCCGGATCTCAGGCGGCGTGATCTGGGGATACTGGGCCACGGGAATGTTGAACAGCGCAATGAATCCAGCCAGAGTTAGTACGATGGATACCACCACGGCCAGACGCGGGCGTTCGATGAAAATTCGTGAAAACATACATCACCTCCCTTGTTGTTCATCGGCGGTAGTGGTTTTCACTTGCTGGCCGGGCCGGACCTTTTGGACGCCCTCGACGATGACTTTCTCATTTACGGCCAGACCCGATTCGATGGCCCAGTTGATGCCGACCACAGGTCCGGTCTGAATACGACGCATGGCCACTCGGTTCTGGTCGTCCACCAACAGGACATAGCGTCCGTCGTGGTCTTCCAGAACCGCTGACTGGGGCACCATCGGCATTGATTTGGGTTCGCTTCGGGAAACCAGGACGGTGACATATTGTCCCGGAAGCAACGTGCCGTCTGGGTTTTTAAACACCGCTCGGACCGCTATGGTACCGGTGCCGGCATCCACGGTATTGTCCACAAAATCCACCTGCCCCGCAGTTTTGAGAATTTGACCACCGGGCAGTTTGATTCTCGGCGTCAGCATGGAGTGCTTTTGATTCCTGTCTGCATCTTTAACGGCTGCCTTGACGGCAACAATATCATTTTCGCTGATAGAAAAAACCACCCGGATGGGATCGATTTGAACAATCCGGGCCAAAGGTCCGGAACCGGGATTCAGCAGGTTACCCCTGGTAAAAGCAGTGCGGCCAATCCGGCCGCTGATGGGCGCTGTGATCGAGGTATAACCCAGGTTGATTTGTGCGATCTGAAGGTTTGCCTTGGCCTGCTCAAGCTGCGCTCTGGCCCGGAGTTCCTCGGCCACGGCATTGTCGAGGTCGGTGGCCGACATCCCGCCGGAACGCACGGTCCGTGCCCTTTTCAGGTACTGGCGGGCCTTGGTAAGGGTCGCTTCGGCATAGGCCACCAGGGCTTTGTCGGCATCCACCCTGGCCCGGTAAGGTGCCTGCTCGATAACATAGAGCAGATCACCGGCGTGGACATCGCTTCCTTCCTTGAAGTTGACCTGTTCAAGAAACCCCTCGACCCGAGCTCGCAGGTTCACGCTCTGGATGGCCTCCACGTGGCCCACATATTCCGTCGGAGGGTTAACATCCTGCTCGGTGACGCGTGCGACAGTTACCAACGGCGGCGGTCCGGCCCCCTGTCCGGGGCCTGCGCCAGCCACACCACAGGGTAAACCCAACATCACGAGCAGACTCAGCAACAGGACAACAGAGCCAAGGCAAATGACGTCGGCTTTTGCGGATTCCAACCACGGGTACTTGTAATCGGCAGGCATCACAGAGGGTATTGATGGAAGATTATTGAATCTAAACTTGTGTTGCATTATTTCTGATCCTCCTACTTGTGTTATCATCTTCACGGTTCAGAGATTTGTTCCTGCCGTGAAAGACTCCGGCGACAAAAATTTTCTACTTCCGAATAAATGTTAGGATTAATGATAAAACTCGGCATAATAATTTTAAATCTGCTCAAACCAATTAACATGCCTCGGATAATGTAAGTCGTCTCTTCTACGGGAACATCTCTGATGGAGCCGTCATTCCGGCCTCGCTCGATGCATTTTTTAACTTGATCGAGTGCAATAGTCATATGTTCAGCCATAAGCTTTCCAGCCTCTGAATCGAGTGAAGTGAATTCGGTGGGCAAATCACGCGATAACACTTTAAATTTTGTCGATTCATTTCCCGCAAATTCGAAATGAAAACGTACAACTGCCAACAAAGCATCAAGTCCGGTTTCAACCTTTTTTATAAGTGTCTCAATTTCCATCAAATAAACTTCAGAAAGTTCTGCGAAGAGATAGGTAAGAATTCCCGCCTTGTTTTTAAAGTGGTGAAAAATCAGCCCTTCCGCAACACCAGCTTTTTTGGCAACTGCCGAAGTCGGTGTTGCAAAGTACCCATTTTCGGCAAATAGGATTACAGCAGCATCGAGTATATCGTCCTTGCGGCTCATAGATAGTCACCTTTTTTATTAAGCCTTTTATATTATTGACTGAGTACTCACTCAACAATATAGTAACCCAAGATCGTTGTCAAGTTCTCTAATCCATCTAAATATGTCGTAAGGTCACAGGAAAGATGCTCCCCAAAAAACAACTGATGGTTTTAAATAGGGATTTTAGTGCTTTTAGGTGGCTCATGGTTTTAGCACCGCTTTGAGCGGTTCACAAACAATCCTCCGGCTTTGCCGGAGGTCGCTGAATTGTGAAACGATGCAGCGTGATCGGTTTGGACTTTTCTTAGCCTGTAGCGCTTTACAAAAGGCTCAAACCAACGAAGGGTAGATTTTGAAATGGCTTCTAATTAGGACAGGTAGCATTCACCTTACGGCGCTTGGCCATCTGTTTTTTTGGGGTCGGACGTATCGGTCAAAACCGGCTGGACGATCCTGACCGGCGCTTTGAGGGTTCTTTTCAGGATACCCATGGCGCGCGAACCAAAAGCAGAAGGGGAAAGGGCCCCGACCTTGGGGTTTGAAATATCCCCTCTGACGTTCACCGGGATGGCGATCAGCGTCCCCTGGAGAATTGGGCCCAATATAGGTGTATATTTGACGATGGTGTCCACGGTTTTTAGGGGGGATACCAATAACGTGATATCCAGCGTCTGATCGAGCAGGTTAACCACCCCTTCTGTCGCTACGATATCCAAGGATTCGGCATCGATATACCCCTCGGTTAAAATGAACTTGCCATCTTGAAAATAAAATTTGGTGGACAGCGATTTATAGCGGAAGTCATCGTTTTTCAAATCCGGGACATCGCCTTTTACAAGCCTGTTGATTTTGAGAAATGAAAAAATATTGGTAAATGTTCCAACCCTACCCGTGTTAAAGACACGCCCGTCCTGAATGGTAACCTCTAAATTGCCTTTCAAATTGCGGAGCAGTTCAACCTCGGTTTTCCCCTCGGTATTTACGGTGCCGGCCACCTGAAACCGGCCTTCCAGAATTTCGGATGTCGATTTTCCGGTAAGACAGCCTGCGGCGTGTTGTATCTCTTTGGGCTGGGAATTCGGAAGAATCTCTACCCATATGCCGTGTGGTGAAAATTTGACAGTGCCCGGGGTTTCGATGCCGCAGAGTACGGCTTCATCGACCCGCATGGTCAAGCTGTCTTTTTCGAGCGTCAGCGTGGCGCGGTATGGCGACCAGGTATAAGAACCGTATTTCAGGCGTTGGGCATCGATGTGGAGGGTTCCTTGAAAAATATTTGGAGACGGGGTTTCGTTCGGACTTGTTTTTTTGCCGTTGTCTTTAAATAGGGTTTCAAATCGGGCGACATCGATCTCTTCTCCTGTGGCGTTCATTTCCAGAAAGATACTGTCGGGCTTGAAAGTCAAATGTCCATCCAGATCGAACCGATTGCCCAACCAATCTATATCGGCTTCATGAATGTTCAACTTCTTTTCCGAGGCGCTCAAGACGATATGATCGATACGGAGCGGGCCGGCGGCTTTAAGTGGCAGAAAAACTTGATATGCTTCCAGATTGCCCTTGACCACAGAGTTCAACGGGTGGTTTGAATCGATTTTGGCCTGAAGGTTTCCTTTGACGGTTCCCTCAAGGAATCGATTCTTCTTCCAAAATTGATCCAGGGTGACTTTAGCCAATTCTCCTTTAAACGAGAGATCGGTCACCTTTGCTTTGGGTGTGTGCTTCAGGACAAATTGAGCGTTCGAAGCATTGTCGTGAATGGTCAGTTGGCGGATGTCGATTTCAGCAGGCGCAAACCGAATGTCGGCTGTAACCGTTGGACCGTTTAAGGTGCTCATGCTGCCGGCGGCAGTGATTTCGCCGGACCGGCTCCAGTCAACATCCAGGCTTTTAAAGGATATGGGCGGCTTGAGATGGTATTGTGCGGGTATCTTGATTTCGCGGGTCACCCATTGAATAATGTTCGGCCCCATTTTACCGGTGCCACTAAAATGAAGTTTGTTAACACCTTTCATGTAGTCATCGATCCGGACAGAAAAGTCGGTTTGTAGATCGAGTAGCTGGGCACGGCTTTTTGAAAGCGTCAGCGATTCCGGCGCAAGTTTAAAATGTCCCCGGCGCAAAACCAGTTTTTGGGGAAGCCGGCGGGTCTTCACGGCGAGATTTTGTATGTCACCGGAGATGTTAAAGCGCCAGGCTGAAGGACGAGAAAAGGGGCCTTTCAGGTCCAGTGCGGAGACGGCAATCGATCCGTTCAATGCTTCGATGGTCTTCAGGGACTCCGCCAAGTTCCCATGTTCTTTCAACCAGGGATAAATTTCAGACAGGGCTATGGTGGCGGCACCGCCCTGAACGTCGAGTTCAGCGGTATGGCCCCAGTTCACCCGGCCGGACATTTTGGAGAAATGCGTGTTCTGTATTTTCGCACTCAAGTCGCCAACACGGATCTCATCGTTTTTGAACTGAAAGCGGCCGCCTTTGAGTGCCAGCGGGTAGGGAAGGCGATTGTAGCGGGCCTTGAGATCGAATTCGGACACATCGATTTGAACGCTGATGTCATCCAGATTTCCGCCCAAGATCAGTTTCCCGGTTGCCATGCCGCTTAAATGCTCAATTCGGGACAGTTCGGACTTGAGTTTATTGTCGATGACGCGATCTAAAATCAACGGCAGGGGCGCCAGATCCGCATTTACGTCCATGTCCAGATGAAAGGGTTTGACATCACCCACCAGTCCGATTTTCAGTGAACCTTTCCGGCCCTGTGTCTTTCTGTAGTTGGCCCGGACATTTTCGGCCGTTAAAATGCCATTTTCGATGATGGCATGCCCATAGACGTCTGTAAGATCCAGGTTGACTTCGGGGATAAAGATGGTGCCGTCTGCGATTTCTCCGTCAATTCGCCAGCGTTCGAACTTCGACAAATCCGCCCAATCTTTGCCCTGGACGTCAACCGTGATGGTCGGAACCCGACCGCCTTTGACGATGTCAAACACTTCCCGGACATCGGAAATATGTCCACCCAAGGACAGCGCCGTGGCCCGGATTCCATGGGCATCGACGTTCTGGCCGGTTACCTGGAGGTGAACACCCGCCGCTTCGGAAGGATTCACCGATAGGTTGCCGGCCAGGGATAGCTGCGGATTGTCAAGATCCAGACGGTCGATTTGAATCGACATCTGCGAGGCGGAGAAGTGACAGCGCCCTTTCAAAGCTCCAGGGCCGATGTCGGCCCGGTGGGTATTGTTTTGAAACTTGAGTGAGGAGATGCGGCTTTCAAAGTCGGTTTGCCAGTTACGCCCGCCTTGCGATTGAAACTGCAGCGTAAGATCAATACGGCCGTCTGTGATCCCCAGATCCGTGTCAGGATGCCAGTAGGTTATGAGAGCGTGTGGCGCAAGCCCCTGCAGGGTTACCTCTCCGTTCAAATTCAAGGTATCGGGGTCCACCTCACTTTTCAAAGCGATTTTTTGGAAAAAAGAAGAACTGCAGGTGAGATCCACGGTCATCCGCTTATCGGACACTGCAAGGCCAGCGGTGATATCCTGCCACTCCAAAGGCGCCTTGTCTTGCGCCAACACGATCAGATGGCCGTCATCGATGGTCAATTCCACATCTTTGAGCACAGCAACCAGCGCCCCGAGTCCCGCCTCGATCTGTTGGCGAAGGTCTTCACTCCCTTGGAAGGAATTACGCTTTTCCTGTTTATGCCGGGGTGATGCGGGTAGCCTCAGTTCAAAATCGGGCTGTTTCACCTTCAAATAGGCCACCTCCAGACGGGCGAGTAAAAGGGCGCTCAGCCTTGGAAACACGGACATTTCCACCCATTTACCCTGAACGGTATCCTGGACAGCCATTCGGCCTTGGGAGATGATCACATGGGGTCGAGGCAAAAAGGCAAATCGGATCCGTTCAAAGTCGACTTGGCCTTCTATGGCCTGGGAAGCGGTCTTAACAATCCTGGCATTTATTGCATCGGTATTTACCAGTGCGGGTAATAATACCGCGAGGCCAATAACCAACATTGCCGTTCCGATGATGATTCCGATGATGATTTTTTTGGGTTTGCTCATACGTCTCGTCGGTCCCTTGGGGCCTGATGGGTCAGCAGTCGATGGTCTGATTTTATTGGATGGCGCCAACTTTCAAAGGTTCCTCCAGGTTGTACACATATTTTTCGCCTGCCGATCTGTTCAAGGGCCACAGGACCCTGTGAATAATAGAGATATCCATAGAATCGGCCATCTGATCCTAAGATTTTGTTGACCCAGAGATCGAGCTGGGTATGTGTAGAAATCCATGGTCCTGCTATAGATAATGGCATGGTATGAGATTATTTATCAATATCTTTTTGAGGATAAAGGTTTGTTGCGGTAGGATGATGGATAGATCTGTAATTTTGGATATGCGTTGCGAGCTTAGCGCTTCAATCTACTGGATGTTTTTCATAGAAAATAAGGGTTAGACAGAAGAATGGTGAACTTGTGTCAAGCCAACTCCCAGTGCGTTTTTCCAAAAAAAATAGGAAGCTCAGCAGCGCACACCGGTCCGACGGTCACCGGACGACCACTTTGTTCAGCCAGTTGATCGCGTATCGAAGCCGCAAAGCCCGGCAGGAAAAGGGTCGATTCCGGAGCGATTCGATCCACTTTTTCTTGAGACAGTCCCTGCACAATCCGTTCAGCGGTCAGAGCTTCGTAAACCATGGCCATGTCCACAGTATGTCCATCCGTGTCTACAACCAGGTACCAGAACGGACTCAAGGTCGTGGAAAGGACCGCCGTGAGAACCTCACCGGTAAGCTTTGAGTTGCCCGACACCAGAATGGGAGATTTTTTTTCCGGCTGGTTGATTGAAAAGAGTCCGGTGGGGACGGGATTCGGGAGCTGCAAAACTTCCACTTCAGGCAGAATCTCATTGGGCCTTGCCGCCCAGAGTAAAGGAAGAAAGCGCATCCTTGCCATCTTGCAATGGGAGGGTTTGAGCTGTCCAGCGCGAAGTTTGTCTATAAACTCTGTCCGACTGTGAAACCCGCAGGCCCTGCAGTCGGTGGAAGAAACATAAGGCTTGATGTCGATGTCTTTCTCGTAAAGGTCTGCACGGAGCATTGCTTGTTCCTGCTTGGGTTAAATAGGGTTCAAATTCTTCAAACGTTCAATTTCGGCTGTTAAGCGTTTTATAACCTCGCCGGCCTTTTCCATGATGATGTAGTCACTGATTGTTTCTGAAAGGGGTGTTCTTTCAGGATTGATTTCTATGACCTTTGCCCCTGCCTGTTTGGCTAAAACAGGAATAGAAGCGGCAGGTTGAATAAGAGCCGATGTCCCCACCACCAGCATGATGTCGCAATCCGAAGCGACCTTTTCAGACCGATACAGATGTTGCGGCGGGATCATCTCACCAAAGAAGACACAATCCGGCCTGTAAATCCCGCCGCATTCGCATCGGGGGGGAATTCGCGTTACGTCGATTTTGGCTGTTTCGCATCTGTTGCCACAGTCCAAACACCGCTGCCATGCAAAGTTTCCGTGAAATTCGATGACATCCGTATTGCCGGCCATCTGGTGAAGACCATCGACATTCTGGGTGATAATCGTTGTTAATATTCCAAGGTCTTCGAGCCTGGCCAGCCCTTTGTGGGCATCATTGGGCTTGGCCTTGTCGATGATTCCTTTCATTTCCTTGATGAGGACCTCCCAAACCTTGGCCGGATTTTTCATGAAGGCGTTGATATGGGCGTACTCCATGGGATCGAATTTTTCCCACAATCCACCTTTTCCCCTGAAGGGGGGAATTCCACTTTCAACAGAGATCCCAGCGCCGGTTAAGGCGACAACTTTTTGGGTGCCGGCAAGATCTTTGGCAGCTATTTGAATAAGGTCATCCATCATCACAAAGACAGAAAACGGTGAGGTCCGGGTTACACCGTGAACGTCATATCGCAGCCCACAGCGAAACATTCAAGTTTATGACCTGTATCGGCGATGGTTTGTCTGCAGGTCTCGACAATTTCATCCACCTGACGATCCGTCCGCTCCTGGTTTAAATGAAACAAGCCAAACCGTTTGACTCCGGCTTCAAGGGCAAGGTCGAGGGTTTCGGTAAATACCGAGTGCCCCCATTCTATGGTGGATGGATACTCTTCAGGAATGTATTCGGCATCATGAATAAAAAGGTCGGCACCTGCAGAAAATTCCAGATAGTCTTTATATGTCAGACCGCCGGGGTGTACAAAACCCAGTTCATTGTCGGTCAAAAAGACGAAAGATTTTCCGTCTTCGGTAAATTTGTATCCGCTGCCTTTGTTTGGATGACTGATTGGGATCGGTGTTATCGTTACAGAGCCGATTTGAAACTCCTCAACAAATGCCCCGACATATTCCATTTTTGCGCGTATTTCAGAATATCTCACCGGAAAGCTCGGCGGGGTCATGATCCTGGAAAGGATGGTTTCCACGAATTCACTGTGAAAAGGGCACCTGTACATCCTGAATTCAGCCGCTTCGCTGTAGAGCGGCTTGAAAAAGGGGAACCCCATTAAATGATCCCAGTGGGCATGGGTGAAAATAATATTGTACTTGTAGCGATTTTCCTGGATTAAACGGTTGCCAAGCCGTCGTATGCCGGTTCCGGCATCAACGATGATGATATCGTCACTTTTTGTTCTGATTTCCAGACAGGTGGTATCGCCACCGTATTTTATGAAATCTTCCCCCGAAACTGGAATGGAGCCTCTTGACCCCCAGCATTTGATATTCATTGTCAACCTTTCTTTGCTAAAAGAGTATGCCAGATGCCGTCACGGTCCCATTCTTTAATGATATTTACCGGGAGCCGAGACAATTTAAAGCGCAAATCCCTTGCCTGGCTTCGCAAAAGGCCGGACAGAATAAACCATTTTTTTTTCAAAAAACCTTGAGATGTTATTAACTGCTTCATAACATCATAGTGGATATTTGCTATCATAAGATCTGAAGGTGAGTCAATAAAATCCTCGGCTCGACCTTGAGCGACCAGAATCGTGTTTTCCAAGCCGTTTAAGCGTACGTTTCTTAACGCCGTATTTGCGGCTAAAAAATTAAAGTCGACGGCAAGTGTACTTTTGCAGCCGAGGAGAGATACAGCAAGGGATAGCAGGCCCGTTCCTGTTCCGAGATCGAGGGCGGACGCGATGTTTTCACGGAGGAATACCATTTCAAGGGCTTCGAGGCAATCTTGCGTTGTGGTATGCAACCCATTGCCGAATACCACACCTGGATCGAGAAGAACGGTGAGCTCTTTGGAGGATGCGCCCGTTCTGTTCGGCTGTTTTTCCCAAGGTGGTATGATATGAAACCGACCGATCTTAAACGGGGCGATCTTGTCTCCCTGCCATTGGTCGTATGTCATGTGAAATTCTTCAAGAAGGGCCAACCCGGGGTTTGAACGCAGTATTTTCCCCACTTCCTTCGGAGAGGGTCTGGAAAAGAAAAGAAAAGAGAATTCATCTTCTTGCCAGTTGCCGATAAAATGATGGTGGAATATTTTATTGTTCGATTTCAACCGGCCATCAAGATAGTAGATATAAAGATTTTTGTAAGGGGTGTCTATAAATTTTCGGCGATCTTCAACGCTTTGTTTTCCTGTAGTCATTTTTGGGTCATCGATCCATATACCAATCCATTGGGTCGAGCAATGTATACCCCATATTTTTGAGCTTTCTTTTCAACGGACCGATATTTGTAGTTAATAGATATGGAAAAACAGCCCGCTTTCCCTCTTCCCAGTATCTGGCAACCAGAACACTACCGAATGAAATATGTTCCTCGGTAATGATATCGACAATTTTTTTCATTTGCCCGATTTTATTCTCAACGATAATGCATAACAGCGTTCCGGGTTCTTCTAACCCCAAGACGTTGATGAGTTCCTTTAGCAGGTCGCGAACAGAGATAATACCCTTAAGAATACCCGCGTCATCGACAACAGGAAATGCTCCGACACGTTTTTTTTGCAACAGAACAAGGGCGTCTTGAAGGGTATATAAAGGAGAAATGGTGATCGGCTCTTTTGTCATGATATCTTTAATTTTAATTTGTGAAAAACGTTTCCATTCTGCCTCGCTGGGGTCATCTCTCAGATGAGAAGACGGCAAAGCACTTCTGATATCACGATCCGTGACGATTCCAATAAGAAAATTATGCGCGTCGACCACAGGAAGCTGGTGGAACTGATGTTTGGACATTAATTCCTGTGCGTGTGAGAGATCAGCGTCTGGGTCAACGGTGACGGGATCTCTGGACATTATTTTGCTGATAAACATTTTAGCCTCCGATGGTTGTAGATCTTAG
>DATKWE010000175.1:0-27945 GCA_035529735.1 Desulfobacterales bacterium
ATGTTCACCGGCTTCGGCAAAGGTGGCCGCCATCATAGACCCTTCAACAAACTTTCTCGCGAACAAGCCTTTCTTTCGGATCTTTTTTTTATATTCTCGATAATACTGTGGCCTGATAATCTGAAATATGCTCAACTCCGCCCTCATTCGCTCGCAAAGTGCAACCGCGTAGCGAAATGCTTTTCGGTCAGGTGTCATACCGTCTATGGCCAATAAAACTTTTTTCATTTTTATCCCCTTTTACCCCTCAACACATCGGCCCGGTTAAATGCGCATCTGCGGCCGGGTTTCTTCGCTGCGTCGAATATGGGCATCGACCCTTTTCCGGCTGTCCCTTTCCGGTCGGTCATGTAAGACATCGAGCGCAAGCTCATGTTCATTGGCTTGGGCAAACGTAATTGCCACCATCAATCTGTCGAAAGTCTCTTTGAATTTAAACATGGCTGAATCCCTCCTTTGTGCGATTTGTTTTTTGCCTTTGCCCATTGATACAGCAACTCCTGTGCCAATAATGCCAAATTAATGATATCCTAATGAAAATATTGATTAAATACTGTTATTGATGTGAGGCCAAAATTGCGATAGAATAGTTACAATTTGCAATGCTTCTTTGAGGGGGTAAAAAATATCTATTTTTATGAATATGTTATGTTGTATTGCAAAAAAAGAACGTCTCGTTGCAGATTGTAACGTCGAAAGGTTTCTTGCGTCCTTTCAATAAAAAATCATTGCGTGCCGGAGTTGAATCTGTTTTTATAACTTCAATTAATCGAAATAATAATGGAATCCTATCATGCGCATATTTAAAAAAGTAAAAGGACAAACAAAGGAACTGCCATCGGAGATAGAGGAATTAAAAGAAGAAGTTCGAAAAGCCAAGATGTCCGTACCGGTGGAAAAAGTCGCGTATAAAGAAATAGAGCGATTGACAAAAACTTCGCCTTCAAGTGCT
The DNA here is from genome assembly GCA_035529735.1 of Desulfobacterales bacterium. GTDB lineage: Bacteria > Desulfobacterota > Desulfobacteria > Desulfobacterales > UBA11574 > JAAXQD01. The sequence continues at coordinate 953 of DATKWE010000175.1, forward strand.
GAATATACCATCGGCATCAACTATATCGATTATCTGGTGAGTCTCCCCTGGAACAAAATGACGGATGACAATCTCGATATTAAACGGGCCGAGTCGATTCTCAATGAAGATCATTTTGGACTGGCCAAAATAAAAGACCGGATTCTGGAGCATCTCTCCGTCAGAGTATTAAAGATGTCAAGCCAGCACAGAATACTGGTGGTGGATGATGAAAAAATTACCCGCCAGAATCTGGAGCATGTTTTTAAAAAAGACGGCTATCATGTCAATACCGCTTCCAACGGATCAGAAGCGTTGAATTTTTTGGAAAAAAGCGCCTTCGATGTTATCGTCACGGATCTTAAAATGGGCAAAGTTGATGGGATGGCGGTTCTTGAAAAAGCCAAAAACGTCAATCCAAGTACCGAAGTGATTATCATCACAGGATACGCCACGGTGTCTACGGCCATTGAAGCCATGAAAAAGGGATCGTACCATTATCTGACGAAACCGTTAAAGCTTAATGAAATCCGATCAACCATTCAGAAAGCACTCTATAAGAAAAAGGTTCGTCTGGAGCCCAAAGGCCCGGTGCTCTGTTTTGCCGGACCTCCCGGCACCGGAAAAACATCTTTGGGAATGTCCATTGCCAGGAGTTTGGAACGAAAATTCGTCCGCATATCATTGGCCGGCATGAAAGACGAGGCAGAGATAAGGGGACATCGCAAAAGCTATGTGGGTGCGTTGCCCGGGAGGATCATTCAGGAAATTCGCCGTACGGAAACGAAAAATCCGGTGATTATGCTGGATGAAATCGATAAAATCGGCAGAGATTTTAAAGGAGATCCAGCCGCAGCACTGCTGGAGGTCCTCGATCCCGAGCAGAATACGCATTTTGTGGACCATTATCTGGATGTTCCGTTTGACCTGTCTCGCGTGATGTTCATCGCCACTGCAAATGCCCTGGATTTGATTCCCGGACCGCTTCTGGACCGGCTGGAGGTGATTACCCTGCTGGGGTATACGGAAGAAGAAAAAGAAAAAATCGCGACGCACTATTTAATACCCAAAGAAATCGAAGAAACCGGCCTTTCAGAAAATCCCCCTGTTTTCACCTCAGAAACCATCCATAAAATCATCAGGGAATACACCCGGGAAGCAGGTTTGAGAAATCTCAAGCGTCAGATCGCTTCCATTTGCCGCAAAATCGCCCGTGAAACCCTGCGCAAGAAAAAAATAGGCCCGGCAACCATGATCACTCCTGAAATGGTAGAGAATCTCCTGGGGCCCAGGAAGTTTTATTTCGAAGTCGCTGAAGCACAAGAACGGATCGGTGTAACCACCGGGCTGGCATGGACCGAGGCGGGCGGGCAGATTATGTTCATCGAGGCCGCTAAGATGAAAGGGAAAGGGAATCTTATCTTAACCGGTTCGTTGGGTGATGTGATGAAAGAATCGGCTCAGGCGGCCATGAGCTACATCCGCAGCCATGCCGATTTAATAAATATTTCTGAAAACATATTCGAAGCGCACGACATCCATATTCACGTGCCAGCAGGCGCCATTCCAAAAGACGGCCCGTCAGCCGGCCTGACCATCGCCGTTGCTCTGATCTCTTTGCTGACGGAGCGTCCCTGCAAAAGGGACGTTGCACTGACAGGTGAATTGACGTTAACCGGCAGAATTCTTCCTGTGGGTGGCGTAAAAGAAAAAGTTCTTGCAGCTCACAGGGCCGGGGTAAAATCGGTGGTTTTTCCGGCAAAAAACGAGGCCGACATCAAAGATATTTCTGAAGATGTTAAAAAAGATTTGAATATTATCACCATTAACGAATTAGCGGAGGTCATAGACCTGGTTTTAAAGTAAAACAAAGGACGGAACGCTTAAAGATGCTCAGGAACTTTTGGGGCGTAAAACCATGCCCCTACAGGAGCAAAGAAAGAAAGCGGTCAACCTGTTAAATGGGCTGACCGCTCCCCAAAAAGCGACGATGTTGTTTGTCTCAAAAGTGCCACAGCCACAGATCCCAAAGCCTCTTCTTCGGGCATGTGTCATGATGTAAAGGCAAATAGTACCATAAAAATGGTTACGACAGTTTTTTCAACAACTCCTTAAGTTCTCTGACCGCATCGGCTGATTTTTCAAATGCGGCCTTCTCTTCGGCTGTAAGGGTAATTTCAATGACCTCCTCAACACCGTTTGCACCCAATTTCACAGGAACGCCGATGAAAAGATCGTTAAACCCATATTCACCTTCAAGGTAGACCGTGCAGGGCAGGATTTTCTTTTTGTCTTTGAGAATCGATTCAGCCATTTCGACGGCTGCAGAAGCCGGTGCATAAAAGGCACTCCCTGTTTTAAGAAGTCCGACTATCTCAGCGCCGCCATTGGCGGTTCTTTCCACCAGTGCGTCGATTCTTTCCTTTGGAAGCAGTTCTGTAATAGGAATCCCGGCGACAGTGGAATAACGGGGTAGGGGCACCATGGTATCGCCATGTCCGCCAAGGACAAATGCCGTGGTATTTTCAACGGAAACATTTAGTTCCATTGCAATAAAAGTTCTGAATCTTGCTGAATCGAGCACCCCGGCCATACCGATGACCCTGTTTTTGGGGAAGCCGCTGGTTTCATACGCAACGTGACACATGGCATCAAGGGGATTGCTGACAATAATAAGTACAGCATCCGGAGACTGTTCCACCACCTGTTGGGTGACATTTTTCATAATTCTTGCATTGGTGCTCAAGAGGTCATCCCGGCTCATACCGGGTTTTCTGGGTATCCCGGCGGTAATAATAACAATATCCGAGTTGGCTGATGCTGCATAATCGTTTGAACCTGTTGGGTGGGCATCGTGCTTTTCAATGGGCGCTGCCTCAGCAAGATCCAGGGCTTTACCTTGGGGTAAACCGTCGATAATATCCACCAAAACGACATCGCATAATTCTTTTTCTGCAAGCCTTTGTGCTGCAGTGGCGCCGACATTGCCGGCTCCGACAACGGTTACTTTTTTGTCCATATCACTCTCCCTCTGTTATTTTTATGGATTAATATTTTTCAACATTGAAATTCTGTTGCAGGGTTCCTATCTTTTTGCATTCATTTGGGATGCCCCCTGTTGAGGAGTGCCCCTCAAATGCGATTATAAAACAATTTTGATAACACAAAATCGTTTGTTGTCAACCTAATTTATATGTCGATCCATTCCGCTTGTTGTTGACACAATCTATTGAAACAGGTTAAAAATTTAAAAAAGGTCGAAAGTTACCTATGAATATCGCAAAGCAAATTAAAACGCTGTTACACGAAGCTGAGTTGTATCATTCTCAGGGATTATTGGACGAGGCGTTGGTGAAATACCACAATGCAGAAGACCTGATACGAAGGCATGAACAACTCAAGAACAGATTAAAACTGATTGACGCGGTTTCAAAAAAAATTCGACACCTAAAAAATGATATTCAGCGTATCGAAAATGCGCCCAAAAAACCTGAAGTTTCAGCCAAAATTCAAGACCTGATCAAAAAACTGTTCACGTTCACGCCGAACATAAACGAGGACGCAAGAGCCCTTGAAGGCGCCGTGGCATTGGCAAAGTTCGGCCAGTTTAAAAGAGCAATATTAGAATTTAAAGCGTTGTTGAAAAAAGATTCACTCCGAGTTGCTGCAGCTAAGAATATCATAAGATGTTATATGGCCATTTCTTCAGTGGATGACGCCGTCGCTGAATATGAGCAATGGCTCTCAGAAAATATTTTTCTTCCAAATCAACAGCAAAGACTTCGGATTTTTTTTAAAAATGTTCTGAAGAAAGAGGGAATCGATAAAATACTTCCGCAGACCAAAATGCCCGCAGATGATATGAAAACCATGATCCATATTCCTGAAATTCATCACGTTAAGGTTCAGGCATATGAGAATGATGGCTTTAAAATTGAAGACGGTGAAGATCTCGACATCAATTCAATCGGAATAACCTTTGACAGTGGTCCTCTAAAAGAGCAGGTATTTGAATTTAAAGTAAGGTTCCAGTTAGGAAACGTCGTCAGCCTGCTGATTCCAGGCAGGAAAAAAGATCTGATCGAAAATTTCAAAGTCGGAACGACGATCAATGATGTTCAGTATTATTCGAATATTGCTTTCTTCAATGGCTCAGGTCTGATTGCGGCGGTAAAGAAAATTAAAATCGGCCCTTTGCGGGGAGATTATTGTGTGGATATTGAGGCCGCAATAAGTTAAGCCACATGCTTAGCAGGGGGTAAGATACTTTAACCGGTGTTTGAAGAGAAGCATTGCAGAAGAAAGGCCTTGAAAAATTTGAATAAATTTTGTATAATAGCATTTTTTAAGACATATCGCACGGGCTAAACATATACTAAATTTTATAGGTGGAGCTGATCATCGATGGCTATTTTTAATTTTAAAAAAAGGGAGGTCGAGTGCAAAATTGTCTATTACGGGCCTGGAAGATGCGGCAAAACAACCAATATGGAATACATTTTTAAGACCTTCAAGAAACAGGTCGTCGGTGAGATGGTCTCGATTGATACTGAAGGTGATCGGACCCTTTTTTTTGATTTTCTTCCCATTGGACTTGGGAAGATAAAAGGCTTTGATATAAAAGTTCAAGTGTATACCGTTCCCGGCCAGGTTCAATACCGATCTACCAGAAAACTGGTTTTAAAAGGCGTTGACGGTGTTATTTTTGTCGCCGATTCACTGGCGGTCAGACGCGAAAAAAACATGGTCTCCTTGAAAGACCTGCAATATAATTTAAAAGAATATGGTCTTAACATTTTTAAAATCCCTCTTGTTATGCAGCACAACAAGAGAGACCTCGCCGGACAGGGCTTTCCGATTATGTCTGTTGAACAGATGGAGAAGGATTTAAACAGACAGCTCAAAGTCCCTTCTTTTCCAGCCAGTGCAATTATTGGCCAGGGCGTTGGGGCAACTTTAAAGGAATGCCTGAAGTTAACATTGATATCATTTAGAAAAAAATTGAAATTAGGACATTAGATAGTATAAATGAGCGATTTTGTTCTAGCAGGCAATCTGGACTTTCTGAGTTTGGGTGATGTTCTGCAACTCCTCGGCTCTAATTCAAGTACAGGTATTTTGCGCATGAGGAGTAAATATGCTCAGGAACCGGGTTTAATTTATTTCATCAATGGCAATCCTGTTAATGCGTTGGCAGGACCCTTGACCGGCCTTGATGCTGTTAATGCACTTTTTGGTTGGGTTGATGGCGAATTTGAATTCAGTGAAAAAGATATTCGCCGTAAAAATGTTATTAAAAAGAGCCGGATGCAAATTATTCTTGACTGTTTAAGCATGCTGGATGACCGGAAGATAGAGAGATTGGGTCCTGTATCATTCCCCGCCAAGAAAAAAAGTTCTTCAGAAAAAGAATCGACACTGCCCATTATAAAAGGGCCGCTTATCGATTATTCGTATGTGGTCGATGAAGAAGAGGTACGTGCCGGCAACAAGATTGTCGCCCAAGGAAAACATGGCGGCTGGTTATGGGTGATACTTGAAGGTGTGGCAGAAATTGTCAGAGAAACCCCTCAGGGCCCTTTAAAAATACTCAGAATCGGTGAAGGTGCATTTATCGGGAGCATTGCTTCATTTTTATTGTTGGAAGGAACTGTTCGAAGCGCTGCAATTCGTGCAGTGGATAATGTTCAGTTGGGCGTACTCGACTCGCGGCGTCTATCCATCGACTTTTTGAGAATGTCCAACCCCTTTAGAAGCCTTGCAATCAGCCTTGACAAGCGGTTAAAACAGGTCACCGATATGGCGGTTAATATCCACCTGAAAAAGATTCGTATCGAAGACTATATTAACGGTAAAAATCAGCGGATTACCCAGGGTGACAGCGAAACGGATTTATATCAAATCACGGAAGGGGAAGCCCATATTGTCCGACACACTGACGATGGTTATGTGCCCTTGGCGAATCTTCATTCCGGAGATTTTTTCGGCAATATCTCGTTTCTTGATTTAGGGCAAGAACCTTATCAAGCTTCGGTCTTCGCTTCAGAGGATCTCAAAGTAAACAAAATTGACCCTGACATTCTGCAGAAAGAGCACAATCGCCTTTCATCCACATTTAAAAATTTTATAGAACACCTTGCAACGTGCGTATCGGTAACCACCATGCTATCTTGTGAATTCCATAAAAAAACCGGTGAGAAAGAACCGTAAAAATAATGTTTTTAATACCGTAAAATAAAATTTTAAAGAAACCGTATTGGGTGAATACCATGACGACAAAAGAAAGAAGACATCATCCAAGAATCAGTGCCCTCAATTTGATATCATATAATTGTGTTGATGAAACTGAGCAAGTTGTGGCACAGGGAATGGGAAGGACTTTAAATGTCAGTGAAGGCGGAATTTTGCTTGAAACGCACAGTCCCATCGACCCCAAAAATGCCATCGCGTTGGCCATAGGTCTTGAAGATGAACTGATCGACATTAAAGGAAAGATTGTTTTCTCCATGGCCGGCAAAGATGAAAAGTATGAAGCCGGAATCGAATTCTTTGAAATGCAGGATTCGACACTCGATATTTTAAAAAAATTTATCAAAGCATTTTCAGAACAATAACATCTGATGAAGATGGTGGGGGTTATATCCGAGACCCATTTGTGAAAACCAAATGAAGTGCTTTTCAAATTAATGAAAAGGATGTTTTCAGACGAGGAGCCGGTTGCCGTGTATGGCAACATGAACCGTTATGGCCTCCTCACTCAAGCGGAACCAACAAAGGAAGGCAATAATACCGGTTTTCGTAAAGGATAAAGAATCATGCTGCAGACTGTCATTGAAACCGACTTTGAAGAATTGAATTTGATCAAAAGGGGCAAAGTCCGGGACATATATGATCTCGGAGATACACTGTTAATGGTGGCAACGGATCGAATTTCTGCGTTTGATGTGGTGATGCCTGACCCCATCCCTGAAAAAGGAAAAATTTTAACTCAAATTTCCCTTTTCTGGTTTAAAATAATGGAATTTCTTTTGCCCAATCATGTCATTTCCAGTAACGTGGACAACTATCCGGACATTTGCAAACCGTATGCAGAAATTCTGCGTGGAAGGAGCATGCTGGTTAAAAAAGCAGCGCCTTTGCCGATTGAATGTATTGTAAGAGGATATATATCCGGATCCGGATGGAATGACTACCTGGCTTCCGGACGCATATGCGGCATAAAGCTCCCCAAAAACCTGAAAGAATCTGACAAACTTCCCAAGCCTATTTTTACGCCTTCAACCAAGGCAGAAACGGGGCTTCATGATATTAACATAAATTTTGACGAGACCATCAAAAAAATTGGAAAACATCTTGCCGATCAGGTTAGAACGCTCAGTCTTGAAATCTACAGCAAAGGCGCTGAATTGGCCTATAAAAAGGGAATCATCATTGCGGATACAAAATTCGAGTTTGGCCTTTTCGAAGACAAATTAATCCTTATTGATGAAGTAATGACGCCGGACTCATCCAGGTTCTGGCCGAAATCGTCCTATCAACCCGGGGGATCCCAAAAGAGCTTCGACAAGCAATATCTTCGTGATTACCTTATTTCCATCAACTGGAACAAAACACCGCCGGCACCATCACTTCCCAAAGACGTGATCGCAAATACACACAATAAATATCTTGAAGCATTCAATCGACTTGCCGAATCGAACCATGTGCTTTAAAGAAAAAATTGTCAAACTGTCCGAGGTTGACACCAGCGATCATTCCTTTCGAATAACAACCCAAGAGACGGTCGATGATTTAATGGACTCTATCAGGCATGTGGGGTTATTGAATCTTCCGTTATTGTTAAAGAAAAAATCGAGGTACATTATTCTATGCGGTTTTAGAAGAATTGAAGCCTTCCGCCGACTGAACCGACTTGATGTTAAAGCCAGGATACTCGATTCCGATACAAAAAAACTTGAATGCGCAAGATATGCCGTCACAGACAACGCTTTTCAAAGACCGCTTAATCTGATAGAAAAATCAAGATCGATTCGGATGCTTTCCAATTTTTTCACGGACAATCGTCGTCTATCCAAAGAAATGTCGCTTTTGGGTGTGCCCTGCCATGAATCCATAATAAAAAGAATCAAAGATATATGTTGCTTTTCGAAGCCACTTCAGAACAGCATACTTTCCGAAAACATTTCCCTGGCCCTGGCTTTGGAACTCCATAAAATGTCAAAAGACGTTGAAGACGGTTTTGTAAAGCTTTTTAATGTTCTTAAATTAAGTGTCAATAAGCAAAGAGAAATTGTTGCGCTGATCAAAGAAATTGCCTTGCGGGAAGACATCCCTATGGTACAGGTTCAGGAAGGGCAACATCTGGAAAGGATATTGAACGATGAAGATCTTGATAAAAATCAAAAGACCCGAAAGATACGGACATATTTAAAACAGCGGCGCTTCCCCGCTATAACGCGCGCTGAACAGATGTTTGAAGAACATCGGCAAAACCTGAAACTTGGAACCGGGATAAAACTGATTCCACCGGACAATTTTGAAAGTCCTACCTATTTTCTAAAGTTCTCTTTTAAAGATTTAAATGAACTCAAAAATCTTAAAAAAATCTTTGATCCTCTCATCGAGAACCCTTCCCTTAAAAAAATCCTGGGATGATTGCATACCGTATATAGCGTACCATATGGTTTGAAACCACTATATATTGTAATAACGGTCTTAATCCCGTTATTTTTAAAAGTTAACGACCGATTTCAGCAAAAGGAAGGTTGATCTGATATTTAAATTAATATCAAATGGTTATAATATAAATGCCTCTGAAATACCGAATTTCGAACCCAAGCACAATAAAAAAAGAATGAATTTTCTTGACTAAATAAAACGCACCCTTTATATAGGGCTTAATTATATAAATATGGTTCAATATATTATGGGAATTAAGGAAAGGAAAGAACGAGAAAAAGGACGACGGCGCCAGCAAATAATGGTTGCCGCAAAAAGGGTTTTTTCCAACAAGAGCTTTAACAAGGCAACCATGGAAGATATTGCCAAGGAAGCTGAACTTAGCCCAGGTACGATTTATCTATATTTCAAGAATAAAGAAGAGTTGTTTGCCTCTCTTTCCCTTAGAATCCTCCACTATATGAACATTCGGTTGGAACATGTACATAACGAAAAATATGAAGGACCTCAACAAAAATTAACCGCGCTCAAAGAAGCGCTATATGAAGTCTACGAATTTGATCCGCTGGTCCTAATTAATATGTTCCATCTTCAATCCAGCGAAACCCTAAAAAATTTATCGGCCCATCTGCTTTCGGATATTAAGGAGTTGTCCAGAAATTCATTCAGGTCAATGGCCAAAGTATTTGAAGAGGGAATGGAGAAAGGCGTTTTTATTGAAAGGCACCCGGTGGCCCTGGCCGATGTTGTGTGGGCGCTGTTTTCAGGCGTTGTGCTCTGGGAAGAAAGCAAAAGATTGATCGACAGTAAAAAAGATTTTTTGAAACCGACCCTTGAAATTGCTTTTGAAATTTTCAGTCGAGGGATAGAAGTCAACCCTGAATCTTTAAACTAAAGTTTGCTGGAACTGAACAGATACTATCCAGGCGTTAAAACAGTTTGGTTTATGATAACCAAACTGTACGACCATGCGGCTTTTTTTAACATTCAGTCGGAAAGGGGGTGATAGAAAAGATCGCTATGAGAAGAGATGGGGCCAATTTGTTTTGCATTGCTGCACGTTCAGCGACATTCCCACTCTTCCATTGGCTATGGTTTATTTATACCGGAAATCTTAGGAATACTTTGTGCCATGTAGCTGCGTAGCGGTTGGTTGTTCCAAATGACGCCTTAAAAGGACGAATTAACATGGTCATCGTTCAAAGCTAAAAAGCGTCATAGAATCTCCGCTAAACCTTGCATTAAAGACTCCGGTAATCAACTCAATCTTTCAAACTTAAGGAGGTATGCCAATGGCATTTTTAGGAAAGTATGCCGAGGGGTACAATAAACCAGTAGATGTACTTCCTGGACGAGCATGGGCCGTTATTTTTGCTGGTACGACCATCAACTTATGTCTGGGATGTTTGTATGCGTGGTCCGTATGGGTCAAGTATCTCACAGACGAAGTTTACTTGAAGGCCCACGGCTGGGAGTCCGCTCTTACGGCAGAACAGGCTTCCAACCCGGCGTCATTGTGTATTTTAATCTTTGCTTTGCTCATGATTCCCGGCGGGAAGATCCAGGATAAATACGGTCCCTCCGTGGCCGGCTCCATCTCTGCCGTCTTCATGGGACTGGGTATGATTATCGCTGGAACAGCTAACTCCTACGCCGGAATCCTCTGGGGATTCGGCGTCGGCGGCGGTATCGCCATGGGCATCGGTTATGCCGCTCCCGTTCCCGCAACACGAAGATGGGTCGGACCGCACCAAGTCGGTGTCATGATCGGCCTCACGGTCGCGGGTTACGGCGGCGCAGCCTTTTACGTGGCCCCGCTCATCAAGTGGCTGATCGTAAGCTATTCCCTCGGGACCTCATTCACGGTGCTCGGTATCGCTTACCTGATCGTCATCTTTATCGCGGCCCAGGTTTTGAAATGGCCTGAAGAGGGATACGTTCCACCTCAACCGCCTGAGACGGCAGCGACAAAGGCTGCTGCTGCATCTGTGGTTGACTGGAAGACAGGAGAAATGATGGGGACATGGCAGTGTTATGCGCTTATTGCCCTGTTCTGCTTGAACACCCAAGCGGGCCTTCTCATCATCGGCCACGCCGCTAAAATTGTAAAACCCTTCCTGGAGCAAGGATTTATACTGGTTGCTGCAGGCGGTTTTATGAACGCCGCGGGTCGGGTCGGGACAGGCAAGTACTCGGATATCATCGGAAGGGACCGGGCCTACATGATCAATGCCGCGGTCGCGGCTCTCTGTCTATTCTCGCTGCCGGCGATGATTGCGGCCAAATCGCTTTTCTTGACGTTCACGGCCTGTATGATCGCTTACTGGGTCTACGGCGGCGGTCTTGCTCTGATGCCCTCCTATACGGCTGACTTTTACGGCCCCAAGAACCTGGGATTCAATTATGGTATCGTGTTCATCGGCTGGGGTCTTGGCGCCTTCATGCCCAAGCTGGCAGGTAAAATCAAGGACGTAACCGGATCGTACGACATGGCATTCTATGTCGGAGGCGGACTGCTCATTCTCGCAATTCTGATTTCTATGGTTACCAAGAAACCACAAAAAAGAGGAGCATAGAACCCGGTCGATTTTGACAGATTAAGATCAACCGTAAACTAAAAAGGCGGGGAGGGGCTAACCCTCTCCGCCTTTCTTTTTGGGTTGATTTAATATTTTACAAGTTTATAATTTTATTGCAAATATAGAACTATGATTTGAGATGGCTTGTAGATATAGCTGTCTTAAAAATAGCAGATCGCGTTCAAAGACACGGTGCATGCGATTTGATGTTCTTTATGATAAATTCGGGTTAATGGTATTCGGCAAACCTGGTCACAACCTCCAAAACCGGTGCAACCGTCTCTTTTAATAACGGCACCCCCGAAAAACGTTCAGCGATTACGAAAACCAGGATAATGTAGGGTCCGATCCTTGAGTACATTCTCCAGACACGCTGATTCTGACCGGGCAACGCCAGGTAGATCAGCCTAGAACCTGCCAGGGGAGGAATGGGGAGTATATGGTAAGCGGTCACAGCCGCGCACAGATGGAGTACGACCTCGACGACGCGGTCGGTCCAGAAGTATTGCTTCATGTAAGCCGCACTGACCGCCAGGGTCAGACTGGCAAAGGGGGCGACCAGCGAAATAAGGAGCCATCCCAGCTTCTGATGCTTGAAGCCGATCGTTTGATCGTCCACTTGTTTGCCCCAGCCGAAACCTCCCAGAAAAAAGACGATGGTCCCCACAATATCCAGGCTGCCGAAGGGATTGAAATCGAAATCGGCCTCTTCTCCGGCCGGCTTTACATTTGCGAAACTTAAAGCGAAAAGTCGCGTAAAACCGGAGCTGAAAGCGACGATGACGAGTATGGTTACACTGTAATAGAGAATTTCTTCTGTATTGAATATCATTAAGGGCAAGGTAAATCCTCCTATTTCTATATTGAACCGATGCAAAGGTAAAAAAACGACACGGCTATTTCGTGGAGATGGAGTATAGAGAAATAGGGGTTGTGTGTCAAACGAATATCTGACATGGAAATTTTCTGGAGATGATAAAATATGGATCAGACTCCGTATGGAAAAAAAAGAGTTGTTTTAGTTATTGACAGCGAACAGATTAGAGGTGCCAGGCTAAAAAAGACTCTTAACAAATACGGTTATCGAGTCTATACAGCCATGGATTTGAAAGAAGCCCGGCGAACACTTGCAGAGAAAAAAATAGATGTTGCCCTTTTGTCCTTGAAACAATCCGACTTTTCCCTTGAGCAGTTTATCAAAGATCTTAAATTGAAAAAGCCGATGATTGTGATTCTGGAAAGTTTTTCCGAGGAGCTGGCAGCATCGGCTTTGAAAGCCGGTGCTGCGGACTTTCTCGCCTGTCCCATTGATTCCAAAGAACTTATAAAGAGGATCGGCGTGCACGCCCGTATGGAAAGTGACGTCGATTATGCTAGTCTCAGAATAGACATGTGCGCCCCTGTTGAAAAGGGCGGCTATCCTGGATTCTGGAAAAGGATTTTTCGAAGTTTATATCCCAGGTCAACTGAAAAAGAGCTTATGAAACAGCGATATGAGAAACTGGACAGGTTAGGGATTGGGAGTTTTGGCGAGGTATGGAAGGTAAAAGACGTGACAAAGGATCCACCAGAAATTTTTGTAGCAAAGATTCCCTTGGATAAAAAATTAAACGCCAAGTTTGAAAAGGAGGCGCGGATATTAAGGTGTCTGGCCGGTCATGCAGGTGTGCCCAAGGTTTTTGAGATGATAGAAGTCATGAACAAAAAAGCCCTGATTCAGGAGTTTATAGTCGGTAAAACACTTTACGAGGTGATCGAGCGGGATCTCGAGGAAAAAGAGGTAGAGTCCGTCGTTATTCAACTCACGGATGTGGTGGCTCATGCCCACGATCTTGGGGTCGTCCACCGAGACATAAAGCCCGAAAATGTGATGGTAAGGCCAGACGGAACCATAAAACTTTTAGACTTCGGCGCAGCCAAAGAACTCAAGGAAAAAGAAATGTCCGCCACTGTAACAGGCTCCAGGCCTTACATGGCACCAGAGCAAATTATGGGAAAAAGCCAGAGACGCTCGGATGTATGGGCCATTGGAGTTGTCATGTACGTGCTTTATACCGGGATGTACCCTTTCTATCATAAAGTGGAGAAGGTACTCATGGACATTATCCTTAGTACTCCTCCATCTCCACCGAGTAAATTCAATGAAGCTTTAGATCAGGAAATCGAGCGCATCATAATGAAATGCCTTGAAAAAAAACCTGAAAACCGATACCCGAATGCAAAGGCCCTCAAGGAAGATTTACTCGCCTCTATTCCCGATTACGGAAAAATGATATTGCCGCTCTATTAACCCGAACACCGCATAAGGAATTATCTTGTTTTATCGGCATATACCGACACATCCATCACCATGATCACAATGTCCAAGTCTACACCGTGGCGGTCTTTCATGAGGCCCTCGATCACCGCCCTGGGACTGAACCCGGCCTTTTTGAACATCGCCAGGGCTTTATAGGCCTTTAGGGGAAACTCAACCATGAGTTTCTCGATTCCAAATTCCTGAGCCAGGTCGACAAGTTCGTTGATCATCAGGGTTCCCAACCCTTTTCCATGGAATTCCGGATCCACGACGATTCTTATGGTGGCCAGATGTTTCCTCCAGCCATAGGACACACGGTGAAGGCTTGCATTGGCCACTACCTTATCGTCTTTAAAGGCCAGAAGCGGAAACACACGATCGTAATTCAGTTGATTGAACCATTTGTCGAGAACTTTTGGGTCGGTGACATCGTTGCGCACATATTGTAGCACCGAAGGGGTAAGCCGGTTAAAAAATTCTCCCAATCCTTTTCGGTCGGCCTTGACCATGGGCCTTAATAGAACAACAGTGCCGTCTTTTAGCTTTCCATTCTTTTTTAAATCTTTCATTTTTGTCCTTTTATCACCTTTTAATGATATTTAGACTACCCGTCTAAGTTCCATCCAAAAGTCTTTTTGCTAAAAATTCAGGCAAGTTTGCTTCAGTTATTTTTTTTATCGTTGAAGCCACATTATATTTTACCAGTTTAAAGCTCACTGTATTGGTTTCGGTGTCAAATATGAAATATGAAGACCTGGGGTCTCCGTTTCGCGGTTGGCCAACGCTTCCAGGATTCAAAAGGTAAAGTTCATCCCCTTTTAACCTGATCATTCCATCCAGAGGAATTTCAACCGGCGCTACTTTCCCTCGAACATCCATTCGCCAAACCTTCCTTTTATGGGTATGTCCGAACAGGCACACATTTATTTCCCCCCAGATCCCCTTTCTCATCCTCTTTAACGTGGCCCTGGCCTGGAAGGGAAGGGCGATGTAGTTACTCGTATCCTCAGGGGAACCATGGCATGCAAGGCCGCAGGATAAGCGATGGTTTTTCTCCAAATTGTATAAAAATTGGATGTTTTCAAGGGTAAGATTATTTCTTGTCCAAAGGATGGCATTTCGGGCAAAGATATTGAAGTTCTCGGCAAAAGCAAGATTGCATGCTGCCAGATCATGATTGCCCAAAATAGAATGCATTCCGATATCTCTGGCCAGTTTGACACATTCATTGGGACTTGCATTATACCCAACAAGGTCCCCAAGATTCAGAATTCGGTCGGCCTGGTTCTCAAAATCATTAACAACTGCCTGAAAAGCATCTATATTTGCGTGGATATCTGAAAGAACGGCAACACGCACTATTGTCACCTCTACGACTTCAAAGGTTCTTTAGCCATATTCGGATGTGCAACTGGAGTAAAAACTTATTACTGCTTAAAGTTGCAGACGATTATGTATATAAAAGTTCTTTGAATTTTTTTCTGAGCCACTTGTTGACCATACCCCCCATATACCAGCGTCCGACAAGTGGGAGAAGAATGAGAGCATAGATGTACATATCTCCAGCCCTTAAGAAAGTGAAAACAACCAACAGGCTGGTCATAATCAAGGCTATCGCCATATTTGAGAGCAATCCGGCGAGTTCATTGAGCTTTACCGACATATATTCCTGCAACTCTTCTTCATTCATTAATAACTTCTTCCCTTTTCTTTGTAGACTTAGCAGCATGCTTTCTAAAATCTCCTGAAGATATCACACCTGATATATTCGTAACATGTCGAATTCAACAAGTGTTTTGTATTTTTGGTTATTGTTTTTGGTTTTACAAAACCGTGGACTCCAACAATTATCAATGGGTCGGTCGTGTGTCAAGAGTCCTTTGAAAAATACCCTCATTTGTCCATCATTAATAAAATTCTTAAAGATTTGTTTTCGTGCTTGACCCATAAAATATGTTTTACTATCTATTAAAAAGATAATTTTCAAATTACATTCAATAAATGAAAACATTCATACATTAAATTAAATTATTCCCTTGTCCCTTTTAAAACTATATATCGATCAAGACGTCGTCCAGTCCCCCCAGGCAATTTCCATTCGATCACGCATCAATTCGCCCGCCGTAGTCGTTGAGAATGTTCAAGAGCTTTATCGGTCGATTTTATCGTCAGACGATCCTGTCCAAAAAGGCAAAACAATCCTATTCCTCACCCGCAACAAAGGTGCCTTTATTAAGCCTTGCCCCGGTACCCGTTGTTACACATGTTGCGATTATCAAATTTTGCATATCGGCACCTTTTGCAATATGGACTGCTCATATTGTATTCTGCAAGCATACTTTCATCCACCGATCTTACAATATTTTGTGAACCAAAACGATCTTGCAGTAGAGTTAGACCGCCTGTTTCTTGAAAAAAAAATAACCCGGATCGGGACCGGAGAATATACAGACAGTATGATCTGGGAATTATGGACGGATCTTTCGAGCCTTCTGGTTCCAAAGTTTTCAAAGCAGTCCCGCGCCGTATTGGAACTAAAGACGAAAACAACAGCCATTGAAAAACTAAAGCAGTTTCATCACAATCGAAAAACCATTGTATCGTGGTCTTTGAATACAAACCGAATCATAAAAAATGAAGAGATTCATACGGCATCCCTTTCCGCCAGGCTCCGGGCTGCTGCAAAATGTGAATCCTGGGGATATCCCCTTGGCTTTCATTTTGATCCTCTGGTCATTTATGATGGGTGCCAAGAAGAATACATGCGAGTGGTTGAACAACTGTTTGCCAACGTATCTTCTAAAAATATCGTATGGATAAGCCTCGGAACTTTCCGATTCATGCCGTCTTTGAAATCGATCATAGAAAAACGCTTTCCTGATTCAAAAATAATATACGGAGAATTTATATCCGGCCTGGACGGTAAGATGCGTTATTTTAAGCCGTTGAGGATAGATCTTTATCGAAAGATGGTGGCCTGTATAAGAGAATATGCTCCGGATGTACTTATATACTTATGCATGGAAGACGATGAAGTATGGCAAAAGTCTCTGGGATTTATCCCTTCGGACCGCGGTGGTTTGCCAAGGATGCTGGATGAAAGTGCTGCATTGCATTGTGGATTGGATGTGCGTTGGTAATGGGAAAATATCTTCTTTGTTCTTGTGCAATCCTATTCGCTGCCCCATTGACCGGAAGCAATATTTTTTAAAAGGGCTTAAGGTGGCAATCCGCCACATACGCCGAAATACACAAGCAAAGATGGCGGATTGTCGCGTGGGCTATTCTTTGTCCCTGTTTATTTCTTCTATAATTTTCTGGGAAATCTGAGCAGGAACTTCATCATAATGTGAAAACTCCATGTAAAACACCCCGCGTCCACCGGTAATTTGTCTTAGATCCGGTGCATAAGACAAAAACTCTGCCATAGGCACCTGCGCATTTATGACCTGATTTTTCCCCTTGCTGTCCATACCGAGGACCCTGCCGCGTCTGCTGTTAAGGTCTCCCATAATATCACCCATATATTCATCCGGAGTGGTAATGGAAACCTTCATGATCGGTTCAAGGAGAACCGGACCGGCATCTGCTGCAGCCTTTTTGAATGCCAGAGAACCTGCGATTTTAAATGCCATTTCAGATGAATCAACAGAATGATAGGATCCATAATCAAGGGTGGCCCTGAAATCGATACACGGGAACCCTGCCAGAACCCCTTTCTGACAGGATTCAATGATTCCTTTTTCAACAGCCGGTATATATTTATTGGGAATTGCGCCGCCAACGACTTTATCTACGAATTCGAAACCTTTTCCTCTGGGAAGTGGTTCTATCTCGATCCAACAGTCACCAAACTGACCGTGGCCTCCGGTTTGCTTTTTATGTTTTCCCTGAACCCTTATTTTCTTTGTAATCGTCTCTTTATAAGGGATCTTAGGGGTATCCAGCAGAACTTCAACATTGAATTTTCTTTTGAGTTTTTCAACCGTAACTTCAATATGAATCTGCCCCAAACCGGACAACAGGATCTGTTGGGTCTCGGAGTTACGGGTAAGTTTTAAGGCAATATCTTCTTCCAGGAGTTTAGACAAAGAGCTGAATATTTTATCTTCATCCCCTTTTGATTTGGGCTGGACGGCAAATGATATCAGCGCAGGAAGAGGTTCAGCACATTTGAATTTTACTTTGCGGCTGTTATCGCAAATGGTATCGCCCGTGGTTGTCTCTTTTAGTTTGGCCACGGCTACAATTGATCCGGGTCCGGCTTCGGTTATCAGTTTCTGTTCCTTCCCGGCAAGTCTCAGAAGCTGATTATACCGTTCATTTGTATCTTTATTGGTGTTAAAAAAATTACCGACAGCTCCAAGTGTTCCTGAAACAACCCTGAAAATTGACAAGCGGCCTGCAAAGGGGTCGGCAACGGTTTTGATTACGAAACCGGCGAAAGGCGCATCCGGATCCGGCCCACATTCTATCTCACCTTCACCGGCATCATCGGTCGCGATCCAGGAACCACGATCGAGCGGAGAGGGCATACAGTTTATAATAAAGTCCTGAAATAGATCGATGCCGATGTTATTTGTAGCCGATCCACAGAGAACCGGAATAAATGTTCGTGATAATGTTCCTTTTCTTAATGCAGACTTTATTTCATCATCTGGCAAGGATTCTCCTTCAAGATACCTTTCCAGCAGTTCATCGTCCGACTCTACAACATACTCCACCAGCGCTTCTCTCTCTTCTTCGGCCATATCCTGCATATCGGAGGGAATGTCGGCCTTCGTTGCCTTACCGTTCGCATCATAAATGAATGCTTTCATGCTGATCAGGTCGACCATTCCTTTGAAATCTGCTTCAGATCCTATTGGAAGCTGAAGCTTAATGGGCTTGGGCTTAAAGCATTTATCTGCATCTTTGAAAGTGCGTAAAAAATCCGCCCGTTCTCTGTCGAGTTTATTGATAAAAATGACTGAAGGTAAGTTGAACTCTTCGGCAAATTCCCAAGCTTGCTCTGTTTGTACTTTTACACCGTCCACGGCGTCTATTACCACTACAGCCCCGTCGGCTGCCTGCATGCAGCTTCTTGTGTCTGAAAAGAAATTCAAATCACCGGGCGTATCGATGAGACTGATCGTATGTTTCTTCCAGTCGAACTGATGGAACCCGCTGCTTAAGCTAATGTTGCGTTTTAGTTCTTCCGGCTCAAAGTCCATCGCGGTATTACCGTCGTCAACGCGTCCATGTCTATTAATGACACCGGTATTGAAAAGCATTACCTCAGCCAAAGAAGTTTTTCCCGCACCTCCATGGGCTACCAGAGCAATGTTCCTTAAACCATCTATTTTTTCGATCATTTAATCTCCTCTCTGCAAAATTTTTTAAATTGGCAATCCATTTCGATTGGATCTTTAAACTTTTATTTTTATATTGTTATCTTTAAAAAATCAAGATTAACTTTGGCAAACTCCCGGGAAGTCGTTTCCGGACGACATAAACTTCACACCCCCAAGAACCTTATTAGAGGGAGTGGGCAGTCCGTCAATTTTCGATTTTTAAGAAAATAAAAAATTCCCTGTTTCCTTTTGGGCCGAGTACGGGTGAAGGGATGACAAATTCGCGCATAAGACTCAATTTGGTAAAATAATCAGAAAGGTCTTCGATAACCTCAGCATGTAGAACAGGGTCGCGTACAACACCGCCTTTCCCGACATTCCCTTTTCCAACTTCGAACTGGGGTTTTATCAGGGAAAGAATTCCGGCACCCTTTTTCATGAACTTTAATACCTCGGGAACAACTTTTTTAAGGGAAATAAAGGAAACATCTATGGTAACCAGATCTACAAGTGTCGGTAGAATTTCGGCAGGCATATGCCGGATATTTGTACGCTCAATGACCACCACCCGGGGATCCTGCCGCAATTGCCAGGCCAGTTGTCCATAACCGACATCCACGGCAAAGACCCGGCTTGCACCGTGCTGCAGAAGGCAGTCGGTAAACCCGCCGGTGGAGGCGCCCACGTCGAGACAGGTAAAACCGGTTATATCAACTTCCATGGCCTGCAAAGCGCTTTCGAGTTTAAGGCCGCCTCTGCTTACATAGGGAATGTCTTCTCCTTTCAAAACAACGACATCCTCTGTGGAGACCTGTGTTCCGGGTTTATCCACGAGGTGGTTGTTGACCAGAACTTTTCCAGCCATAATAAGCGCCTGGGCACGTTGTCGACTGTGTGCGAGTTTTTTTTCTACAACGACCCGATCGAGTCTTTTTTTGTTTGGAGACATTAATGGGCTCGGTTGACGATAACCCTAAGCATTTTTTAGCAGGCGTTTGGCGGTTTCGACAATTGCAGGAGCGTCAATACCATATTTAGACCTGAGAAGTTTCTGGGGGCCGTGCTCAACAAATATATCCGGTATCCCGATACATTTCATGTGAAACCCGGTTATTCCCTCATCGCTCAAGCACTCCAGAACTGCACTTCCAAATCCTCCCTGACGCACATTCTCTTCAACCGTTATGATCCGCGGTATCGACCGGGAAAGGGTTGCGATCAAATCGACATCCAAAGGTTTTACAAAACGGCAGTTTACCACCGTAGCGGATACACCCTGTTCTTTTAGCGTTGCATGCGCGGAAAGTGCCTCTAAAACAGACCGGCCGATGGCCAAAATAAGAAGATCATCTCCTTTTTTGAGCACTTCTCCTTTGCCGATGGGTATGGGAACATCTTGATTTTCCATTTTGGCTCCCTCGCCGGTTCCCCTGGGGTATCGAACGGCAATGGGGCCCATATGGTCGAAGGCGGTGGTAAGCATTCTGGAGAGTTCATTCTCATCTTTTGGCGCCATAACGACCATATTGGGAAGACTTCGAAGATAAGATAAATCGAAAACACCATTATGGGTCGCTCCGTCCTCTCCTACGATTCCGCCCCGATCGATGGCAAATACCACCGGCAGTGCTTCGATACATACATCGTGCAATATCTGATCATAGGCACGCTGTAAAAAGGTAGAATATATGGCCACAACAGGCCTAAAGCCCTCGGTGGCCAAACCTGCTGCAAAAGTTACGGCGTGCTGTTCCGCAATGCCCACATCAAAAAACCGGTCCGGATAAGCATCTGCAAACTTTAAAAGGCCCGTACCTTCCGGCATGGCGGCTGTAACGGCAACTATTTTGTCATTTTTTCCCGCCAGTTTAAGCAGCGTCTGTCCAAAAATCTGGGTATATGTGGGGATGGAGCATTCTGTGTTGATGCTTTCCCCCGTATCGGCATTAAAACATCCAACACCGTGAAAATAAACAGGGTTTTTTTCAGAAGGCGGATACCCTTTGCCTTTTATCGTCGTTACATGAAGAAGAACCGGCTCGTTTAGGCATTTAATATTGTTTAGTATGTCGATAAGATGGTTAAGGTTGTGTCCGTTTATGGGCCCAAAATATTCAAAGTTAAAGGCTTCGAACAACATTCCCGGAGTAATAAATGTTTTAAAAGATTCTTTTGAACGCTTTGCAAATTTATAGATATCGCCACCGAATTTCGGCAAGGATTTAATAAAATCTTTAAGTTCTTGTTTAAAATCCTGTATGTATTTTGCAGAAAATGTTCGACTTAACAAAGAGGATATGGCACCGACATTGTGTGCGATGGACATATCATTGTCATTTAATATGACCAGAATATTTTTGTTAATGTCTCCAGCCTGGTTAAAACCTTCATAAGCGAGCCCTCCGGTCATAGAGCCATCACCTATGACCGCGATAACTTTGGTATTGTCCTTTTTCAAGCGTTTGCCACATGCGATCCCGAGGCCTGCAGAGATAGATGTGCTGCTGTGCCCTGTTGAAAATGCATCGTAAGGACTTTCGCTCATCCGGGTAAACCCGCACACCCCGCCGTGCTGGCGAAGCGTGTGAAATCGATCCCTTCGTCCGGTCAGCAGTTTGTGAGCATAGGCTTGATGTCCCACATCCCAGATAATTTTATCATCCGGTGCGTTAAAGACGTAGTGGATGGCAATTGCCAACTCCACAGCACCTAGACTGGGTGCAAGGTGGCCGCCATTTTTGGATACCACATCAATGATGACCTGCCGTATCTCTGACGCGAGGGACGGGAGATCATTTTTGGGTATTTTTTTTAAATCTGCAGGAGAATCGATTTTTTCAAGAAAACTCAAAGTATATATCACTCCTTATTTTTTTCTAACAACAATATAATGCGCAATGGCGCGGAGCGGATCAGCTTTATTATCAAAATAATCGAGCACTTTCAAGGCATCGTTTACAAGTTTTTTTGCAAATTCTTTGGATTTTTCCATCCCAAGTATGGAAGGGTAGGTGCTTTTTCCCCGGGCTTGATCTGTACCGACATCTTTTCCCATAATATCAGGGTCACCTTCAACGTTCAGTATGTCATCGGTTATCTGAAAGGCAAGCCCGATATTTCTTGCGTAATTTTTAAGTTTTTCAATTTGATCACGGTTTCCATTCCCCAAAATGGTTCCGGTAATCACGGATGCCTCAATCAGGGCGCCGGTCTTTAAGCGGTGCATTTTTTTAAGATCCTCTAAACCAAGAACGTTGCACTCGGCGGCAATGTCTTGCATTTGTCCCTCAATCATGCCCTTACATCCTGCGGCCATTGCGATGGTGTGTATAACACGAAGCCAGTTAAACGCATGATCTTTGTCGGCAGATTCGACGGATGAAAGGATCTCAAAAGCCAGTGTAAGAAGGGCATCACCGGCAAGAATTGCCGTAGCTTCATCAAATTTGATATGACACGTTGGCTGTCCCCTTCGCAGGGTATCATTGTCCATGGCAGGAAGGTCATCATGGATCAGGGAATACGTGTGAATCATCTCTATAGCGCAGGCTGCCCGAATGGTATCGTCCAAGTGACTTCCCACAGTTTCAGCAACCGCAATACACAAAATGGGTCGTAAACGTTTTCCACTGGACATAAGAGAATATTCCATGGCGCTTTTAATCTTGGAGTCGTTGGAATTCTTCTCTATTATTACACCCAAGGCATTATCGATCTGTTTTCGTTTAGAAGACAGGTATGAATTCAGATCGAATTTATTCATCTTCCGGATCGATTTCCGAGATAAACGGTTTCTCAAAAACATTACCGGTCTGATCTTTTAACAGAAGGGTAACCCTTTGTTCTGTCTCATCCAGTTTTTCGGAACAGAATTTGGACAGTTGAACCCCTTCTTCAAACTTTTTTATCGCTTTTTCAAGGGGCTGATCGCCGGATTCGAGTTCCCGAACGATCTGCTCAAGCTTTTTCATTGCCTTTTCAAAAGTCAGATTGGCCATAAAATTATTTTCCTTTTACCCTGCAAATTAATGAACCTTTCGCAACCGTCACCTCAAGATCCTGACCGATGGAGACCTTCTGTGGGTCTCTGACCACAGCTGCATCCGGAATGGTTCTGGTAATACTGTAACCTCGGGATAAGGTGGCTTTAGGGCTCAGGGCATGAATCCCGGCCATAGCCTCCCGAAGTAAAAAACGGTTTTTATTTATAAATATCCTCATATAATTAAAAAGGTTATCACATTTTAAATCAAGTTTATCTTTAAGGTTTTTTGTTCGCACTAAAGGATTGTTGGCGTAAAGCCTTTCAACCCGCCATTTAACACCGTCGTGCTTCTGAACAAGGGTATTGTTAAACGTATTGACCAGGCGGGTCATTAAGTCGTCTGTTTTAAGTCTTAGATCTCCTATCTTTCGATTTGGATGAACCAGTCGATGGGACATTTCCTGAACTCGAATTTGAAGATATTCAAGATTTCGCACAAAACGCATGGTTAAGTGTGTTGAAAGTTCAGAGACCCTATTCAAAAGGTCCTGCTTAAGCGGTACAGCAAGTTCGGCTGCGGCAGATGGCGTGGGTGCTCTTAAATCTGCAACAAAGTCTGCTATACAGAAATCGGTTTCATGCCCCACCGCTGAAATTATCGGAATGTTTGATGCAAAAATAGCCCTGGCAACATTTTCAGCGTTAAACGCATGTAAATCTTCCAATGATCCACCGCCTCTAGCCAGGATCGCTAAATCCGAGTTGGACCGGAGATTCAGCATCTCAATGGCGGATACAATCTCATGTTCAGCGCCGTCACCCTGAACTTTGACCGGTATGATCTCGATTTGGAGGTTTGAAAAGCGTCGGTTGATAATTTTTAAAATATCGTGAACAACGGCACCGGTTGGAGAGGTTATGATGCTGATTTTTTTAGGCAAAAAGGGTAGGGGGCTTTTGTGTGCTTCATCAAAAAGACCCGCTTCAAAAAGCCGTGTTTTTAATTGTTCAAAAGCCAGTTGGATGGCCCCTGTACCTTTGGGTTCGAGATGCTCAAATATGATCTGATAGGTGCCCCGCGGTTCATAGACACTGATCCGGCCAAGGCCTGTTATGCTCATTCCATCTTCAAGGTCAAATATTAACGTCCGGTTTTGATTGCGAAACATTACCGAATTGATCTGAGCAGCCTCATCTTTTAAAGTAAAATAATAATGCCCGGAAGCTGGAACTCTAAAATTTGAAATTTCACCATTTATCCAGACAAATGGAAAACTTTCTTCAAGTAAACCTTTAATTTTAAAAGTCAGTTCGGAAACGGTGTAGATGCGGCGTTGATGGGTACCGGAAGGTCCTGAAGACTGGATATTGGGGTGTGAGTTCATTAAAATAAAACTTTACTGACTATAGTCGCCCTCTGTAGCATACGCTTTTCAAACAAATTCCTTATATGGATTGGGATTCATAGGAAAACCATCGACACGATTTGATAGAAATTGAATAATTAACACACTTGACAATATCATTCAACATTAAACCTGCAATTCGAATACCGTACCAACGTCTGATAAGGTATATTATGTAAACTTTCCTGCGAGTCGTTTAAACTGTAATGAAAAATACCCCCGTAAAGCCCTTGTTCTCACCCAAAGCCCCTTTTGTCACCGTTGAGCGTGTTTGTCTATAAAATCCCGCAAAGCTGGAAATACATATATATTTTCATGGGGCATGTTGGTGAGGCAAGACGCGAGGATCTCGTTTTTCTCGTGAATTGTTTTGTGTTTATCTAAAATGAAATGTTTCTTGCCCTTAAACTTGCACAATCCACTTTCAACTTTGATGCCGGCCTTTCGAAAATTATGCTCTAAAACCGTAATTCCAAGTTTTTCAGCAAGCGCTATCAATTCCTGATACAATGATTCGGGCTTCATTTTTTTAAAAAATATCTTTTAAAAACCGGATTAAGAGACAACCATAAAATGCTTAAAGGCATGTTTTGAGCTTGCAAAACCAAAATCCTGTGTTATATATAGACCCTTCCAAAGACAGTGGAATACAGATTCGATTTTTGTAAAAGACAAAAACGTTAAAAAGCAATAATATCAGGAGGATAAAATGCAATCCATACCGCTTAAAAGAACACAAACCCAAGTTCGGGTCAACGCATTTATTCGGAGCGTCTATAACTGGATGGCCATCGGTCTTGGACTAACGGGACTTGTGGCATTTTATGTATCGAACAGCGAAACCTTGCTGAGACTTATTTTTGGTAATCAACTTGTATTTTTTGGTTTAATCATCGGGGAACTTGCCCTTGTTTTCAGCATCAGTTCACGGGTTCACAAAATGCAGGCCTCCACCGCCACATCTTTATTTGTCCTATATGCAGCCTTAAACGGAGCGACCCTTTCAGCCATATTTCTTATCTATACAAAATCTTCGATTACCTCAACGTTTTTTATCTGTGCGGCAACCTTCATTACGTCCAGCATTTTCGGCATGGTCACCAAACGGGACTTGACCACAATGGGTCAGTTCATGTTCATGGGGCTTATCGGGATTATCATTGCATCGGTCGTCAACCTTTTTGTGCGCAGTTCAGGCATGAGCCTGATCGTCAGCTATATCGGGGTGATCGTTTTTGTGGGTCTCACCGCCTATGATACGCAAAAACTCAAAACCATGGCCCTCTCACAGCCCGACGGTCTTGACGGCGCTACGATCAGAAAAGGCGCAATTTTAGGCGCTCTGACGTTGTATCTCGATTTTATAAATCTATTTCTTATGTTGCTTAGAATATTGGGAAGCCGGGATTAAGATTAAACGAAAATTTTTCATCCGAATCAAAAAGGTTGGTCTGACATTGGGGCCAACCTTTTTATTTGTAAGCGTCCACCACGGTTCAAAGGTTCAAGGTTCCATTTCGTCAGTCCTAAGCCAATGTAACAAGGACTTCAGATCCTCATGCCTTCTTTGTCCTTAACCCTGAACGTTGAACCCTGAACCTGTGAACGGCAAATTTTATTTTCCAATCTTATCTTTAACAATATCAGCCAATTGACGACAGTACGTTCCGGTTGTTTCAATGTCGGCCCCTTCTACCATTATTCTGCACAACGGACGGGTTCCTGAATAGCGAACCAGCACCCTTCCCGAAGTACCCAGACTCGCCTCGATGGATTTAATCGCATCCTGAATAACCGGTTCGGCATTCAGGTCGGGTTTTCGTTGAACGTCTACGTTTATGAGGACCTGTGGGAATACCGTCATTATTTTACAAAGTTCCGACAAAGGTTTCGACGCTGTTTTCATGACCTCAATCAGTCTTATGGCAGCAAGAATCCCGTCTCCGGTGGTATGGTGATTTAAAAATATCATATGACCGGAATCTTCACCGCCCAGCACGGCTCCGGAAGAAATCATTCTTTCCAGAACATACCGGTCCCCTACTCTTGTGGATACATGTTGTATGCCCAATTCTTTTAAAGCCAGTTCGAGCCCCATATTGCTCATCACCGTGCTGATCACCAGTTTGCCTTTAAGAAGCCCTTTTTCTTTCATGTACTTTGCACAGACCGCAAGTATCTGGTCGCCGGTTGCAACATTCCCTTTTTCATCCACAGCGATAAGCCTGTCTCCGTCTCCGTCAAAAGCGACGCCAATATCAGCGCCGCTTTTGACAACATTTTTCTGGAGGACTTCCGGGTGCTGGGATCCACAGTTATCATTAATATTCTTTCCGTCAGGATTTATAAAAAGTGCTTCAACATCTGCGCCAAGGGCCGTAAAAACCGATGGTGCAATTTGGGATGTCGCACCGTTTGAACAATCCATCACGACCTTCAATCCCTGGAAATAATTTTCTTCTGACACGGTTTTATTCAGAAATTTACCGTATCGGTTCCCGGCATCATCGATTTTGAAGATACTGCCGGTATCTTGGGTCGATTCTGCTGCAGATATCAGACATTCATCCAAAATTAGCTGTTCGATTTCATCCTCTTTTTCATCGGAAAGCTTATAACCGTCGCCGTTAAAAATTTTAATGCCATTGTCGTAATACGGATTATGGGACGCAGAAATCACGATGCCGGCATTTGCACCCATCGAGGAAGTTGTAAAGGCAATTCCAGGGGTTG
>DATKWE010000176.1:0-4013 GCA_035529735.1 Desulfobacterales bacterium
TCCCAAATATTAGGTTGAAATACAATACCCATATAGATCTATCATGCCAGATCGTCGCGAAGCGGCTTCGTACATCTTTGTTTTATCAATAATCCCGCCTCGATAAATCCCCATTCAAAATCCTGTTGCCAATAGAGCTAACAAACTATAATCTTTGGCTTATCTGCTGCGGGACTATGGATAAAACACTAATTAGATATCAAGGGTGTGATAATAAAAAAAGTATATAGATTATTTAAACCAATCTTTTTTGTTTATCCTTTCTGGTTCTTTTTTCTTTTCTTCATTTTCCTCATCTTTTTTAACTTCTTCTTTTTCCTCAACATAGAGCAAAGCTTCATTTTGGCATATCTTTCTCATTTTCGTCGCTCTATTGTCTACTTTAACCACGGCTTCTGAAGGAGAAGTCTTCTGAACGGTGCCACAAATAAGTTCTTCGCCTGAACAGGAAATGAAACACACGGTAGCTCCCAATATAAATCCTTCGTCCTCTCCACCATCAATGTAAACAAGACCTTTCGATTTATTCATCTGATAAGCTCGTGCAGAAAAAGCAATATTGGTAAAAAACGTGAAAATTATCACTATAATTGTAATCGCAACGAGAAGTCTTTTCAATTTTTTCATAAAAATTCTCCTCTTTAATTATAAATTAGTTCATAATTTACATCCGTGATTGAATCAGAGTTGTTTTTGATTAAGATGTAAGAGTCTGTTCCCGCTACTCTTCTATCAGAAATATTCGTTTTGTTCATGATTTTGTCATCTGAAATGTTTGAACCTGTTTTAATAAAAGTATCCATTTTGCTGAATGAATCAAAGAAATATGTGTCCACTGGACTCGATGATTTGATTTTAATATTAACAGGAAAAGATTTTTGAAAACCAAGTGATTCATCATTTAGATTAATGTAGACGTAATGATGTGGTTTTAATGTCCCGTTTTTGCTGACTGTAAAATCAGCACAATTAAAAGTCACATAACAAGATGACTTATTGCAAGTAACCCCAACTGCCCCATGAGTATAGAAATGATCCCTATCTACAATCACCCACCTATGGCCCGGACTTTTCATCCAACCCTCAACAACTAAGCCAGGTATATTTTTTGTGCCTGCATCAAGCATAGAAAGATTTTCAGCAACCACTATGAAGAAAAGATCTTCGTTTTTCAAACGGTCCGTCACATTTGCTCCTTCAAAGTTCTTATGTGAGAAGGCTTTATGTTTCTGGAGATCAAGACTATGAGCTTTGGCAGCTTGGTAAATCCTTTCATCCCATTTTAGAGGATCATTCTCCAGTTCAAGCCTTTTGCGATTAATTTCATCGAAGATTTCAGTTTCTAATGAAGATTCGTCGAGTTCTGAGATTTTAGATGTATGTATTAGAATTGGGTTTTTAGATGTATGTATCAGAAAAAATTTCATTACGGAGGAACGTAATAAGAAAAGCAAGGCCACAAAAACTAATATCAAAATGATCGGAAAAATGTATCTTGCTTTTTTTGGGGGTTTGTCCATTGTAATGCACTCCGAATAAAAGGTAACTGATTGAAGAGATTAGAGGAGTGATTTCAAAAGAGAGTCTATTGTGAGAGCATGTATATAAAAACTACACTATTTGCAAGACTAAATTATATGGGATAAATTAGGTGCTGTTAGATAGTGGGAGGCTCACGAACCTTTAATTCCCGAATATTACATGTTTCTTGCTATAAGCACAACCCAACATAAATTTGTGATGATTGGATATATCGTAAAATTCACAAAAAAGCAAAAAGGCGAACCCTGTTAAATGGATTTGCCCCATTGAAAAACGATATCCCAAATATTTTAGACCCTTGATATTTACATTTTTATAGCAGAAACATGCAATCGGGGCTCGTTACAGTTTTGTTGGAGAAATCTGCAATTTGGAGAATTTAACGGGGCGAATCCCCCTTGCATTGATAATACGAAAGCTTTATAGATTTCGTTGTCGGTAACCAAACGAGGACACGGAGCGGTAGCCCGGTAGTATTTTGAATAGATATGAAAATCAGCGATAAAATGCCTGCTGATTAATAATAGTACCAGATAGTACGATAGGCGGAAATATCCTGGCCATCTGACTTCAGCCGTTTCAAGTAGTCGTAAATAGAGACATCCTTATAGAGATAGGTGTTGGCCAGGGCCAGTTTTTCCTCCCATGGGTGGAACTCATAAACACGACGCCCGTCCGGGGTTATGGAAATAATATCGTGATTTTGGGAAGCTTTGAGATAGTTTTTTCCCAACCCGGGAACATTAAAGACGATCTCATCGGTTCGCACCGTACCCGGCATTAGGCGTGCTTCTTCCTTTTGTTCCTGCATCAACCGGGCAAGGGGCACGCGAAAATCACTGGTTTCCGCTTTTCCCTTGGCGTTAAAGGTATAGTACGGGGTAACACCGATCAGGCGCAATTGTTGGCGCAGGAAGCAGGCTTCGAACTTGCGTGAGTTATAGTAGGTAAAAACAAGCTGGTTGTATACTTCCATTCCGTTGCGCCTGAATTTTTGGACAGCCGCCATGGATTGCGGGGTAATCTCATAAGAATGTTCAAAGTGCGTGATGATGACAACTTCCCTTTTACCGGGAATCTGGAATCGAGATAGCCCGCGTACAAGGGATTCCGTTATGCGCTGGGGCATTGTAACCAGTGTTCGCGTGCCGATACGAATGCGAATAATCTTGGGGTTAGCGGCAACTCTGGACACGATGGATTCGAGCTTCTGGTTGGACAACATTAATGGATCTCCCCCGGTAATCAGCACTTCATTGATTTCCGGGGTATTTTTGATCCAATCCAGGGCAGCCTCAAGTTTAGACTTGGGCAGCGTTGCTGACGCCGAGTCGACATCCTCTATTTCCCAGTTGCGCTGACAGTAGACACAAATCTGAGGGCAGGTCATTACCGGTTTCAGGATGACGACATTGGGATAGCGCCGAGTAACCCCCTCAATGGGTGAGGTGTCATATTCGAGCATAAAATCCATGGAGTGCTCCTGGTTATGTTTATGCTCGGCCAGTTTGTTCACATAGTGCAAGCTGGGTATGACCTGGGCTCGGATGACTTTGTCGCGGTGGCCGCCGGAATCCAAGTCCATCAGGGAGAGATAATAGGGGGTGATGGCGAAGGGTATTTTCAAATCCCGGGCGCGCCGGACGGCCTCGTATTCTTCATCGGTCAATTTGACCAGTTTTTTAAGGGTGTCGGCATCCCTAATACTGTTTTTTAGATGCCATTCCCACTTTTCCCACTCCAAGTCGGTTATTCCAAAAAAATTGATGATACGTGCCTTGTTCCGGCTGCGACGCCGGACCGCGTCGTTTTCAAGTCCGCAGGTGTAGGAGTTCATAAATTTTTGCGATGCGCGTGCCATGCGGGAGAGATCGGCCGAACGCATACGGGCTGCTTTGCGGCCTTCGTGTTTGCTAAAGGCTGGCGTTTTGGTATTGTAGATACCGGTTGTACCCATGATGCCTCTTACCAGGCGTTCCAGTTCCGCAAAAAAACCGGCTGTGGGGCGTTCGAAAACTTCATCGTTTGAAGCCGTCAACAAGGTGACCAGATATCCTATAAAACTGTAACCGGCCAACTTTTCACTGCGATCCGAAAGGATCCTTCGAAAAACGTTAATGGCATCATGCACCAGGATATATTCCAAAGGCTTAATATTGGAGTTGTCTTTATAGGTTTCCGCCAAGATGTCGGACAGCCAAGTGTGAACGTCGTCCTTTATTTCCTCGACGGTAGCGAAAGATACTATAATATCATGTAATTGCGGTGCAATGGATAGAATGTTTCGCAACCGGGTCTTGATTTGTTGTTTTTTCATTATGGCGTATATCGTTTTTTATGGAATAATTGATACGAAAGTTCAATGATCTTAATATACGGCGTATACGGGTGTCAATCCAGATCGGGTTTTTTGAACCGTCGAGACATTCAAATAAGCTTTGTTTTTTTATTGTCGAACTGGTGATACATTG
>DATKWE010000177.1:0-4067 GCA_035529735.1 Desulfobacterales bacterium
TCACACAACTCAAACAGTGCCGCAGCCCCCATGCCTCCGCCGATGCACATCGATTCAATGCCGTATTTCACGCCGCGTTCTTTCATATTGGCAAGAAGGGTTGCGCACAGCTTGGCGCCGGTGCACCCCAGAGGATGCCCCAGTGCAATAGCTCCGCCGTGAATGTTTACCTTGTCCATGTCGATGCCGAGTTCTCTGATGCAATACACCGCCTGGGACGCAAAGGCTTCGTTGATTTCAAAAAGACCGATATCCTCAAGATCCATGCCGGCCATGTTTAAAAGTTTTGGAATGGCGTATCGTGGCCCCACACCCATCTCATCGGCGCTGCATCCCAAAGTGGTATAGTATTTCAACTTGGCTACCGGCTTCAGTCCGAGCGCTTCAGCTTTTTCCCCACTCATAATAATAGTGGCGGCGGCACCGTCGGTTGTCTGGGAGGAATTCCCCGCTGTAACCGTGCCGCCGGCGGCAAACACCGGATTCAGACCGGCCAGGGCCTCTAGGGTTGTGGAAGAACGGATGCCGTCGTCATGATCGACGGTGAAGGTCTCTCTCCTGAAGGTGCCGTTCTCACCCTGAACAAACTTGTGGGCCGGCGTTGGAACAAGTTCGGTGAAAAGCTTTTTGTTCTTGGCCTCTGCGGCCTTCATTTGAGAGCTATAGGCCAATTCATCCTGTTCTTCTCGGGAAACCTTGTATCGGTTGGCAACGTTTTCTGCCGTGATTCCCATGGAGACGTAAAGATCGGCGTGCTTTTTTGAATATTCGGGATGGGGTCTGGGGATATTTCCTCCCATGGGCACATATGTCATCGATTCAAGGCCGCCGCCGATGACGACATCCGACCAGCCGGACATGACGCGCAATGCGGCAAGCGCGATGGCCTCGAGACCGGAGGCGCAGAATCTGTTGACTGTGGCCCCGGAGACCTTTACAGGGAATCCTGCAATCTGGGAAGCGATTCTTCCAATATTCAGCCCCTGCTCAGCTTCGGGGAATGCACAACCGATCATGATGTCATCCACATCATTCATTTCAAGGTTCGGCGTTCGGTCCATGGCTGATTTCAGGATAAATGACAGCAGGTCTTCCGGACGGGTATCTTTAAAAGCCCCTTTGTTTCTCTTACACCCGGGGGTTCTTATGGATTGTACGATGTAGGCATCTCTCATGTTTATTTCCTCCTTGGAAACATTATTATATCCTCTTTTACGGGTAATAAATGATTTTAATTTTTCTATTCATTGGTAATATGCGATTGAGAAAAGAAATGAACCATTACCTTTAGCAAGTGACCCGTGACCAATGACTAATTCCTTAGGGGTTTGCCGGTTTTCAGCATATGTTCTACCCGTGCGATGGTCTTTTCTTCTTTCCAGAAATCGACAAAGGCTTCTCTTTCAAGTTTGAGTATTAAATCTTCTTCGACGGTGCTGTTGTCTCTTATCTCTCCGCCACTGATGACATAGGCGATTCTTCTGGCCAGAAAAGCGTCATATTCGGTGATGAATTTTCCTTTCAGCATGTTGAAGATCTCCACATCGATCATGCCCTGGGCGGCCTGTCCAAGAACCTTTATCGGCCGCTTCACCGGCGGCGCATAGCCTTCGTCGACCATCTTCAGAACTTCCTTTTTGGCTTCACCGATCAGATAATCCCGGTTAAAAACGATTCGGTCTTTAGGCCCTAAGAACCCGTTGGCTCTGGCTTCGGCGGCAGACATGGATACCTGGGCCAGTGCGATGGACATGAACGCCGGAACAAAGAATTTTGCAAGGTCAACGTCGGTGACCGGATCCGGAATTGTACTGATGAACTTCTTCCACAAGTTTAAACATCCGCCTCCGGCCGGCAGCAAGCCGACGCCGATCTCCACCAGGCCCATGTATAGTTCGGCATGGGCCACGATTCTGTCGGCACCGAGACAGACCTCACACCCGCCTCCAAGGGTCATTCCGTATGGGGCGGCCACCACCGGAAAGGTTGAATATCTTCCTTTTTGAATTCCATCCTGGGCGTCTTTTAGAAAAGCATCGATGTCGGAAAATTTTCCTTCCTTTGCCAGGCCGGCCATGAAAAAGAGATCGCCGCCCGCCGAGAAAGCGCCGGGCATACCACCGGCCTGGTTTCCGATAACAAGCCCCGAACCGTTGGCATCCACATGCTCCATGGCTTCATGCTGAAAATCAATAATTTCCTTGTTGAGGGCATTCATCTTGGTGTGAAATTCCAGACAGTATACACCGTCGTCAAGGTCGATCAACGATGCGGATGCACAGGATTTAACGACTTTATCTGCACCCTTTAATGCGTTCAGAGAAACAATGTTTTCGCTGGTAATGATCTCTGTGTACTTTTCGGTGGTGAAGTCGTACGCAAAACCTTTGCCGTTTTCGGTTTTGTAGAAAGCCGTATTGCCTGCCGTTATCATCTGTTTTATTTTTTCAGGTATCTGGAACCCATCGTTTTCCATCTTTTCCACCGCGGCCTCAAGGCCGATGGCATCCCAGGTTTCAAAGGGACCCATCTCAAAATTAAATCCCCATTTCATGGCATTGTCGATGTCGACGATGGTGTCTGAAATTTCGGACATCCTGTTGGCCGCGTAAATCAGGCCGTTTGCCAAAACTTTCCAGGCATAGGCGGCGCCTTTGTCTTTTCCATAGACGATGGCTTTAATTTTTTCGGTCAGTGTCCTCGCTTTTTTAGCATCGGCAAGGCACGGAAAGTCGGCGGGTTCATATTCCGAATATTCAAACGTCCGGGGATCGATAACCTTTCGGATCTTCTTCCATTCGGGGGTTAAGTCGGTTTTATAGAAACCGCTGTTCGATTTTTTTCCCAGAAGGCCCTTTTCGATCATCTTATCTACAAACTCAGGCAGAATAAAGCTATCTCTCTGCTCATCGTCGACAACCAGTTCATACGTGTTTTTGGCCACATGACCCAGGGTGTCCAGGCCGACAATGTCACATGTCTTGAACATGGCGGTTTTGGGCCTGCCCATGGCGGTGCCGAAAAGGGCATCCACCTCGGGAATCGTGAGACCGTCCTCGAGCATGACTTGCATGGCCTTTACCATTCCCTGGACGCCGATCCTGTTTCCAACGAAATTGGGTGTATCTTTGGCCATAACGATCCCTTTGCCGAGGATTCGTTCCCCGAAGTCGGTCATAAACTCGATGACCTCGGGAAGGGTTTCTTCTCCTGCGATAATTTCCAGAAGATGCATGTACCTCACCGGATTAAAAAAATGCGTCCCCAGAAAATGCTGTTTAAAGTCGAGGCTGAGCCCTTGGGACATGGCTTTTAAAGGAAGCCCCGATGTATTCGAAGAAATAATGGCGCCGGTTTTTCTTTGGGTATCGATGCGTTTAAAAAGATCCTGCTTGATTTTCAGGTTTTCCACCACCACTTCCACAATCCAGTCGCAGCCTGAAATTTTGTCGAAATCGTCTTCCAGATTGCCGATGGTAATACGATGGACATCTTTTTTCTGCATGAAAAGTGATGGGCTCGACATCAAGACCGCATCCAGACCGGCTTTTACAATCCTGTTTCTGGCTGCAGGGTTCTCTTTTTCAGCATCCGTTAAATCAAACGGAACGATATCGAGTAACAGCGTCTTTATGCCGGCACCGGCCAAAAGCGCAGCGATTCCTCCGCCCATAATACCAGAACCGATAACCGCTGCCTGCCTGATTTTTCTCATCATGATAACCTCCCGACTCCGGTTTTACCGGAGAACTTCCTGAAATTAATTAAAAAATTACGTTCATTTGGAAAACTATATGGCTTTAAATTGAAAATGATGAATGACCATTCATTTATTTAGCAGAACATATCTCTGTGTGTCAAGAAAAAAACAGTGGCTTTTTCCACGGCATTTAAAATGCAAAAAAAGATTATATTATCAAATTGTTATAAGATAGAAATGACACGATAGCCACACAAGGAAAATCCTTGTTCAGTGTTTGTTGATACTAAAGAATCGAATGAATAAATATTCATTTTAAAGAAATAAGCATTGCCAAACAGCGTTGTTTGCGGGTATAAAATCGTAA
>DATKWE010000178.1:0-5569 GCA_035529735.1 Desulfobacterales bacterium
GGTCGCCCAAAGAATTCCAGATGTTGATCGATAAAGAATTGGGGAGAACCAAACAATCCCCCGGCAAGTAATAATTTCTTAACGGAAGTGTTGAATCATGACGAATGACATACAGAACCGATTGTCCGCTCAAAATGTCTGCCGGACCCTTTTAAAAAAGGGGCTCATTACATCCGGCCAGGCAGAGAAAATCCTTAAAAAAAAGGATGTGCTGGAGGCCAGGCTGAAAAAGCAAAAGAACCGTAACCCGGCTTCAGGGACCCGGTCCGTAAATCCCGTCACCAGCATCGATATCATTACCGCTTTGAATTTGGAATGTGCGGGTGCTGATTCCAGAGTGCTGGATGAGGAACTCATATTCCAAACCCTTGCAGACGAATGGGAAATCCCGTTCAAGAAAATCGATCCCTTAAAGCTGGATCTCAATCTGGTGACCACTACGATTCCGCGAAGCTTTGCCATGAAACATCTGGTACTCCCCATTGCCATAAAGGACGGGCACCTCACCGTTGCAACCCCCAATCCTTTTAACGTGGAAGTTATGGAAGATATTGCCCGTGCCAGTCAGCTTAATGTCAAGGTGGTTGTAACCTCAAAATCCGACATCGTTAAGTTGATAAATGAGTTCTTTGGCTTTAAACGCTCTATTGCTGCAGCAGAACACCAGTTTGCAGGCCCTTCGGTTGATCTGGGGAATCTCGAGCAGTATGTCCGGTTGAAATCCGCAGACGAACTTCCGTCCACCGATCAGCATGTGGTGAATGCCGTGAACTACCTTTTCACATACGCTTTTGATCAGCGGGCCAGTGACGTTCATATCGAACCCAAACGGGATGTAAGCCTGGTTAGGATGCGTATTGACGGCGTTCTGCATACCGTCCATCAACTTCCCAAGAATGTTCATTCCGCCATTGTCAGCAGGATAAAGAACCTGTCCAGGCTGGACATGGCAGAAAAGAGAAGGCCCCAGGATGGAAGAATTAAAACCGATAAAGGCGGTGTTGAGGTGGAGATGCGGATTTCGACCATACCTGTAGCCTTTGGAGAGAAGGTGGTCATGCGGATCATGGACCCGGATGTACTTTTTCAGGATCTGGAAACACTCGGTTTTACATCCACGGATTTGATTCGCTACAATAAATTTATCAATATGCCCCATGGAATCGTGTTGGTCTGCGGTCCCACGGGGAGCGGCAAATCGACCACCCTTTATTCAACGCTCAAAGATATCTATACGCCTGAGATCAATATTACCACCATAGAAGACCCCATCGAGATGGTGTGCGAGGAGTTTAACCAGATTGCGGTTCAACCGGCAGTCGGAATTACCTTTGCGACGATCCTGAGAAATATATTAAGGCAGGACCCGGACATCATCATGATCGGGGAGATGAGAGATCTCGAGACCGCTGAAAATGCGGTTCAGGCGGCATTGACCGGGCATCTGGTTTTGTCGACCCTCCATACCAACGACGCGCCTTCGTCGATCACACGACTCCTTGATCTCGGGGTCCCTCCGTTTCTGATCCAGAGTACCCTGGTGGGCATAATGGCTCAGCGCCTGGTTCGAAAGATTTGCAACCACTGCATGGAACCCTTTGATATGGAAACGGCGGAACTGAGTACCATGGGACTGAATGTTGAAAAAAACGGACGGGTAACGCTTTATCGGGGCAGGGGTTGTCAGAAATGCCGGGGCACCGGTTATTACGGAAGAACCGGTATTTTCGAAGTGGTTCCGTATTCGGAGTCGTTGAAAAAAATGACAACCGCCAGTATGGATATAGAAACCATACGCAATCAGGCCAAGGCAGAGGGAATGGTTTCGCTGCGAGGCAATGCTTTGAAAAAACTTCTCGCCGGCAAGACCACCTATCAGGAGGTGCTGAGGGTTACGTGGGAACAGCCTTAACCCGTGAGACATCCAGGTTAACCCGGATGTCTCATCAAGAAAAGCTCATATCTGATTCTGTCAAGACAGGTCACACATTAAAACGGAATTCTATAATATCCCCGTCCTGGACCTCGTAAGTTTTTCCCTCTAATCGGCCAATCCCCCTTTTTTTGGCCTCCTGATATGACCCTGCAGCCATAAGGTCATCATAGGAAACCACTTCTGCACGGATAAACCCTTTTTTCATGTCCGTATGGATTGTATCCGCCGCGTCAACGGCTTGAGTATCTTTTTTTACGGTCCAGGCCTTTACCTCATGATTGACCACGGTAAAAAAAGAGATAAGGCCGAGGAGTTCATAAGATCGCTTGATGACCCTGTCCATGGCCGATGCCGTAATATCAAACTCAGATAAAAAGTCCTCGGCGTCTTCATCCGACATCTGGGCAAGTTCCTGTTCGAGTTTTCCCCGTATAACCATACAATTTTCTTGGGACGGCAAGTCTCGGGTCTCGGGGATAGCGTCGTCGTCATCTTCGTTGTTGAACAGGACCAGCATCGGCTTTGCGGATAGAAGGGCATACCCCTTGAGCAGGTGATCTGACGCAAGGTCCGGCACCTTCCTTAGCGGCATTTCGTTTTCAAGGTTTCTGAGGCACTGGTTTAAAAGAGAAAGTTCCGCCGGGGAAGTCTCTTTGACCCGTTTTCTGTCGAGTTCGATACTTTCCAACTTTTTTTCAACCACAACAAGATCCGCCAAAATCAGTTCCTGGTCGATGGTTTGAAAATCTAAAAATGGTGTCGGATTTTCAAAACCGTATCCACCGAAATTGCGCACCACATGAATCAAGGCATCACAATCCCTGACTTGTACCCAAACTTTCTGATCTTTTTTTTGTCGCAGAACGTCCGGAAGAAAATACTCAACCTGGGCATAAATGGTTCTTTTGGGTTTATACATGTCGCTTAATACATCCACGCGCTTGTCCGGCACACGAATGGTACCGATACGGCTTTCTCCCTTGTGGCCTTCAGGAAGGATATTCTGTGTTAATGCTTCAAATACCGTCGATTTGCCTGATCTGGAAAGACCGATAATCCCGAGTTTCATCTTGTAATGCTCCTGTCTTGTTGTGGAAAAGCCAGAGGAAAGAAGCAGACAGAAAGTTTTTTTAAGCGTTTGAGACGAAAAAAAACCGAATTGTCTGATTGCGATAAGGGTTTATAAGGGGTTTTAATGCTGAGACGCCTTTTGCCTCAAGATCCTGATCTGCGGGTTTCTTAATATCGATTTTCATATTTTTCCCCTCCCAATTTTGCAAATCTTGCTTGAAGAGCATAATGAAATTAAAGCCTTATGTCAAGTAAGGAGACTGTGAGATAAAATGATGTTGCAGCACGGCAAGGGTAGGGTTTCCATCCGAGTTGATATAATCGATGCAGCATGTTATGAAAAAGGCTGTCCGCCCTTTAAGGAAAACTTATGGAAAACTTATACCATCGGTCCTATTTTTTTGATCAAGGCATTCGTTTTGAGTGCCGGCGGTGTGGCGCCTGCTGTACCGGGGATCCGGGGACAATATATGTCGATAGAGATGAAATTGTGCGCATCGCCGAATACCTTTCTGTTCGGGTTTCCGCTTTCATCGACGCGTATCTTTATCCGATAAACGAAGGGCACAGCATCAGAGAACATTCTGATGGACGGTGTTTGTTTTATGATAACGGGTGCACCATCTATCCCGTGCGGCCCGACCAGTGCGGAACGTTTCCTTTTTGGTTTGAGAATTTACGTTCCCTCAAAAAATGGAAACGAACATCCAAGGAATGCCCGGGGATCGGTTTCGGCCCGCGCTATTCCAAAGTTCAGATTCTGGACATTGTCCGGTCAAACATGGATGCCGTGATAAAAAGTCATTTGACGGACAACGATATATATCGATCATCTAAGACCCCATAAAGAGGTGTCAAATGGGAGAAATAAAAAGCACGCTCGATCTAGTTATGGAAAAAACCCGGCACCTTACCCTCAGTCAAGAGGAAAAGGATGCGCAAACGAAGGTCGAGGTCCATAAGAGATTAAAAGGCCTGGTGCAGAAATATCAGGACGACCTGTTGAGGAAGGATCGTCTGGAAAAAGAGCTGGATATCTTGAAAAAAACATATGACATGAATGTTGATCAAATTCTGTTAAATTTGCTTTTAACCAGCCTTGAACCCGGCCGTCACTATAAAATGTATCTTGAACTGTTAAATGAAATTTGTGGCTTAAATGTATCAGGGCTCGAGAAGATGTTTCAGGATTTTAAGGGGGCAGTTAAGTCTGTTACTGAACGAAGGGTCAATGAGATAAAAGCGGATCTTGAAAAAAAGCGATTTATTTCAGGCGCCGCAGTTGTTCCGAATCTTGAGCGTGACCGTGAATGGCTGTCGGTGCTGGGTGATATCAAGGGAAGGTTCGATCAGATTCTGAGCAGAGAAAAGGGCCGTTTGACAGCCGGGTTGTCGTCTGAAATTTAGATATAGTTCAGCACAGACCGGACGATTTGATCGAAGTTGGTTTTGATATCCGTCGCACCTGAAACGATTTCGCCGTGACCGGGCAACAGCCATTCGATTTCCAGCTGTGTTAGGCTTTTGATGCTTTCTTTAAGCTGTGAACCATTGCCTCCCGGAAGATCCGTACGGCCGACACCGCCTTTAAACAACAGATCACCCGTAAAAAGTATCTTTGTTTCCGGCAAATAAAGGGAGATGGATCCCGGTGAATGCCCCGGGGTGTAGATCACATCCATATTTAAATGATTTATAGAAACGTCACCTTCTGTTAGAAAAAAATCGGGTGCAATTAAATCGATATCTAAACCAATGGCAGCGCGCACCTGTTTGTCCATGGTTTTTAAAAAACTCCATTCTTTAGGGTGGAGCGTTATCAGAGCATGGGTTTTACTGAACAATTGAACGGCTTCCATGTGATCCGGATGGGCATGGGTGCAGATGATCAATCCGATATCTTCGAGGGTTAAATTCAATTTCATTAGCCCTTCGTGCACATGATCAAACAGGTGCCGGTGTCCGGGATCGATGAGAATACGGGTGGGGCCGTCGATCAAATACGTATTGCAGTTGTTGGCGGACATCGATTTCCACATAAATGCATGAATGTTATTTGCGATCTGCAAGAGAACCTCCCTTTTTCAAACCGAATTTCTCATTTTATCGTATTCCGTGCTGAAAAGATGAAATATTCCCAGGCATATTCACCATATGTGTCCCTTGAAATTCGAGACAGCGGCCGACGTTAAATGCCGATGGAAGATCTTTTTTCATATTTTCAAACAGGTCCGGGGTGCAAGCAAACAAAAGTTCGTAATCCTCACCTCCGGCAAGGACCATTTCTTCCGGAATCAGCCGGTATTTTTCGCAGAATGATACCAGTGTTGGGTGGAATGCCCTCGACGTCAAATCGATCGATACGGAAATTTCAGATGCTTCTGCGATCCGTTTTGCATCACCTGCCAGGCCGTCGCTGACATCAATAACACAGGTGACCCCGTTTTCAGCCAGTACCTGTGCGGCGTCAAACCGGGCCGAGGGAAATTTGAATTTTGCGATCAATTCGTCGAATGTGTCATCTTTTCTGATCAATGCCTCTAAGCCGGCACGGGAAAGTCC
>DATKWE010000179.1:0-15420 GCA_035529735.1 Desulfobacterales bacterium
AAATCAACAGCCAGATTTTCACCGTTGTTCGCAAGGCGCTGCTTTATGGCCTGGTTCTTGTAACAGGCACATATCTCATCAAGCTCTTCAACCTCCTCCTTTTGGAAAATATTTTCCATGCACTGATGATTATGCTTCTGGCAACTCCGGCAAAGGATTGTCTTTTAATCGTACTGGCATACTTTGAAAAAAATATCGTCGACAAAACAGAAACCAAAGTCGATAACATTATTTTCGACCTTCTCAATAAATTTTCCGGTGCGCTTATTTATGCATTCGCTGCAATTCTGGCCCTCGATGTTCTGGGTGTCAATGTCATGCCCTTTATCGCCGGTGCAGGTGTGGCAGGTATTGCCATCGGCTTTGCCGCCAAAGACACGTTATCGAATCTTATCGCCGGGGTATTGCTTATTATCGACCGGCCGTTTGAAATTGGCGACCGGATCGAAATCTGGAGTGCTCCCGCCGGAAGCGCCACCTGGGGAGATGTTATCGATATCGGCCTGCGCGCCACCAAGATCAAAACAACCGACAATATTATTATCATTATACCCAACAATGAAATCATGACACGGGATATCGTCAACTACACCAGTATTTCAACAAAGATCAGAGTCCGTATCAATGTGGGGGTCGCATATGACGCGGATATCGAAAAAGCAAAAGATTTGATCAAGGATGTCGCCGGCCAAGCGGCCTGGATTTCCAAGGAACCGCCGCCAAAAGTTGTTGTGAGAAACTTTGGAGAATCGTCGGTTGATCTTCAGTTGCGGGTGTGGATTGATAATGCGCGAAAACGGATGGATACCATTTCCTATATTACCGACAAGATTAAAGCGGCGTTTGATAAAAACGGGATTGAGATCCCCTATCCAAAAAGGGACATTACCATAATAGAACGGTCAATCGCCGAACCGGAAAAACCGCAACAAACACCTGTTGATAAAACTTCTTGATTTGGGAAACTATAGAAGTTAACATTTATGTTTTTGTAATAATAAAAGAAAATAGTTTTTTTAATCTGATAACCGTATGAAACTTACCATCAATGAAGTTGCACAGTGCCTCCGCCTTCCGGTAACCACCGTGGATCGCTGGATACGCCAGGGCAGGATACCCATACAAAAAAGC
Source organism: Desulfobacterales bacterium (assembly GCA_035529735.1). GTDB lineage: Bacteria > Desulfobacterota > Desulfobacteria > Desulfobacterales > UBA11574 > JAAXQD01. Next base: position 1,132 of record DATKWE010000179.1, read on the forward strand.
AGCAATGGCTATATCGTCAACGAATCTGCTTTGGAAAAATGGGCTGCCATGTATCGACTGCCGTTTTCACTGCCCAAAAAAGTTAATACTCAACCGAAGGCGGTGGGACTGGAGAATCTCCTCCCGGCAATGAATTGTGGTGGGGTAATATATGGAATTAAGGGGGATGATGTAGAGACTGTTTTGAGAGGGGCTGTGGAGAAAATGCAGTTACCATTGGGCACCTCAAAAGAAAAACTGTATCAGTGCTTGCTCGAAAGAGAACATCTTACATCAACAGGCATCGGTAAAGGCGTCGCCATTCCTCATCCCCACGATCCCCTCCCGGATACTTTTGAAAAACCCTTAATAACCACCTGTTTTCTCGAGAAACCGATAGACTTTAATGCGATAGATGACAGGCTCGTGTTTGTCATGTTTATCCTTTTAAGCCCGTCCATTAAAATCCATCTCCATCTTCTTTCAAGGCTTTCTTTTTGTGTTCGTGACAATGCATTTGTGGAATTTTTAAAAACATTTCCGGATTCATCGGCTTATTTTTCAAAAATAGCTGATTTTGAGAAGCAACTCGACAGAGCAGATAATTCATAGGTATTGGCGATATGCGCGTTTTAAAATTGTGGCGCTACCCTGCAAACTGGGCAATTTTCCGTTTAGATGATCGTCTTCTGCTCATATTCATGGCTATTATTGTTGGCAACTGCAGTGGGTTGGCATCGGTGATTCTCAACCGGTCTCTTTTGGCCATGTCCGAATGGCTTCATCATTTCCGTTCTCACTGGTGGGTCTTTACGCTTCCTGCCATAGGTGCAGCACTTTCTTCTCTGTTTCTGGAAAAAGTCGTCAAAGAAGGGGCCGGACACGGTGTGCCGGAAGTTATTTACAGTGTATCCCGTTACGGTGGTCTGTTGAGGTTTCGCTCAAGTTTTTCAAGGCTGATATCGAGCTGCCTAACCATCGGCACCGGGGGGTCGGCCGGTCCTGAAGCGCCCGTTGTTATCAGCGGAGCGGCCATTGGTTCAAACATCGCCAAATATTTTTCGTTAAACGATCGACAGCGGGTGACCTTGGTCGGTTGCGGTGCCGCCGGCGCAATATCCTCCATCTTCAATGCCCCGATTGCCGGAATGGTCTTTGCCATTGAAGTGATTGTCGGAGAATGGAAATCCGTAAATATTGTCCCCATTGCCATTGCTGCGGTGGCAGGTACCGAAATCAGTCGTATTCTTCAGGGGAACCAGATCCCTTTCAGCCATCTTCTGTTCAAAATCGATCTGCTGAATGTCATTGCCTGTATCGGTTTAGCCGTACTGGCGGCAGCGGCATCTATTCTGCTTACCCGAATGCTCAGGTCCATGCATACCATATCACACAAGCTTTCAGGCCCGCTATGGCTGCGGGCCGCCATCGGCGGATGTGCGGTGGGGATCATCGGCCTTTTTCTCCCGGTCGTTCTGGGTGAAGGATATCATGCGGTGGAAGCCCTGATTGAAGGACGTTACTCCCAGGGGCTTGTGTTCGTGGCACTGGCTTCATTTGCCAAGATTGCGGCCACCGCTTTGACCCTGGGTTGGGGGGGGTCCGGTGGAATATTCGCCCCCTGTCTGGTTATCGGAAGCCTTGTGGGGGTAACGTATCATCATTTTCTTTCGTTGGTCTGGTCTTCGGCGTTATGGGCCAACGAAGGCTACTATGCTTTGTTGGGAATGGCAGGGCTTATCAGCGGAATGCTCCAGGCGCCTTTGACCGGAATTTTTCTTATTATCGAAATTACAGGAGGATATGAGGTCATTCTGCCCCTGATCCTCGTGTCGGCTGTTACGACAACGCTGTGCCATTACATTGAACCGGCATCCTATTATCTCAAGGATCTTGTTGAGCACGGACATCTATTAAGACCCGGTACCGACGCCCGGGTTCTATCAGACCTGAACGTTCCGGAGCTTATTGAAAGGGACTGCATTATCGTAAAACACAATATGCTGCTTCGGGATTTTGTTCATATCGTTCAAAAATCCCATCGGAACTATTTCCCGGTGGAGGATGATAAGACCGGCAATTTTCTGGGAATCATCCATTTGGATGATATTCGACCCTACCTTTTTAATCCGGTAATGTATGATGCCGTTTTTTTGGGACAGATTATGAATACCCATGTTGAGGTGGTTCATCCTGACGACGATTTGTTAGAAGTGCTTCGTAAAATGGATATTAAAGACCTGTTTTCCATGCCGGTCGTCATGAACAACAGGTTTGTCGGTCTGATTTCAAAGGCGACAATCCTGGATCAATATCGAAAGGAGCTTATGGTTCAGACCAGCCATTGATTGCGACAGACGTTTGTTCGCCGGTTAAAGTGAGCTCAAGCGAAAGAAATGACAGAAAGGAGGGGCAAATGGATCATCAACTGCTACATATTTTTCGAAACACTCCCTTGGGAAGAGAAACGCTTCTGCAATCGATCTATTTTTGTAAAAAAGTCGGTGCTTCTCCGGTGATCTACGTCCCAGAGTCCACCAAATTTTTGATGTATTTTGAAAACGATGTGGTTCAGATAGACCTTGACAGCTCATATCTCACCGCCCCGGATACTGCCATCGCGCACGCCACCGAATTGGTCGAGCAGGGAGAGTTGAATGTTAGATTTCTGGAACCGAAACATTACACCGCTTCAACCCTTCCTGATATACCGACAACTTTTGATTACATGTGCTGCCCCCGAAGTGTCAGTGATTTAACTTCAAAGATCGGTCTGGGATACATCGGCCCCAGGGTCAGACGTATTGTAAGGTCCGCTCGATTTCCGGTTCTCATCACAAGCCCTGTGTTTAAAGCGTGGAAAAGTATCGCGGTATTCTTCGGCGGTTCAGCCAATGCGGTCAATGCTCTCAGGCTGGGATTTCATATCAGCAGGATTTCCGGCATGCCGCTGGATGTTTTTACGCAGGTGGAAAATAGCTCTCCGGAATGGTACCGACAGGTTGTCAAGGATGAAAATCTCGAGGAAGAAATGGACCGTTATGTCAACGATTGGCATTTTTTTGAAAACAAAGTCTTTGAAGAAAACCTTTATGATGTGCCCCATGATGCCCTCGTGGTTCTGGGTGCCTTCGGGCACGGCGTAATTCGCAACTTTGTTTTTGGGAGCAAAATGGAAAAAATACAGTCCACAGTTTCAAACAGTCTATTGATGGCAGGGCCCAACTATACGGCAACCCGCTGACCCGGTGAAAAGTACGGGCTGATCCGAAGTTTTCATGAAGAAATTCAAATAGTTTATGGAAAAACATAATCTTCTCGTCATCCATCACGGCGCATTGGGTGATGTTGTCGCGACGTTTCCCGCCCTTTTAAAACTCAAAAAAAAATATGGCCGCTTGGAAATGCTCTGTGAGAGCAAAATCGGTCAGCTTGCCCGGTTTCTTGATATTGTAGATGATCATTTCCCCATTGAGGCTGCGGCCTTTGCGACCCTTTACTCGAGCCGTGTCGATCCGGTTGTTAAAAACATTCTGCTCGAATATGATAAAATTGTCCTTTTTTCACGCGCCCGTGATCTTCAAAACGTCCTATTTTCAATTACGGGAAAAGCGGTGTGTCGCATCCAGCCGCAACCGGATATTGATCAAAAGATTCATGTCACCGAACATGCTTTATCCAATCTTGTCAGATGCGGGTTCCTTGAAAAAACGGATGTAGATACCGGTTCCATTTTATCTTCAGCCGTGCATCCGGATCGAAGAGACCCGAACTTTGACAGATCAAGAATTTTGATCCATCCCGGATCCGGGAGCCGGAAAAAATGCTGGCCGGTTTCCAATTTTGTCAGAATTGCTCGATCGCTCCGGGCAAGGGGCCGGCGGCCGGAGTTTATTCTCGGTCCTGCAGAATATGATCTGGCCGAAATTTTGACACGGCAGTTTTTTCAGCAGGACGAATACAGCGGTAAAGTATATCGGATGGACAATCTCACGGAGCTTGCCTTGCGACTCAAAGCAAGCGGCGGTTTTATCGGAAACGATTCGGGTATCAGCCATCTTTCGGCATTTCTGGGTCTTCCCACAGTGGCTGTTTTCGGACCTTCTGATCCCCAAAGATGGCGCCCGGTGGGTCGTAATGTGGCCATCGTTCGGCCGGAGCTGGATTGCAGTCCCTGTTTTGAAACAGACGGGGACGGGTGCGAAGAAATGGAATGCTTGAGCAGGACATCTTCTGAGGATGTCTTGAAGGCATTTTACAGCCTTGCCGGTTGCCCTGCGCCTGTCCCATGAAATTTTCTGATGAATTTCCGGGTGGTCGTTGACTCCTTTGTTGGAATCTATCCGTCATCCCGTTTATGTTTTTTCTTTCCCCATTTTTTGGTCTGCCCCGGAGGATATTTGCGCTTGTGCTCTTTATAATGCGTGTAGGGCTTATCGGAATCCATCTCGATGCTCACATACCCACTCTGCTCCACATGAAGGCCTTGAGGCAGCGATACGTCTATTCTCCAGTTGTCACCCTTCAGATAAAAATATAAATTTCGTTGCGTATCATAATACACGCTGCAGGAAGGGTAGTAGCGATAGTGGTGTTTTGCACGATATCCATGGGCCGGTGCATGCGGCGGCGGCCCGCCGTTGGTCTTTTTAACTTCATAGGGATGGTCGTATCCGGTACCATTGTCCCATTCGTAACTGACGCCGCCGCCGGTGGTTCTGCAGGAGGTCAGAAGAAATAGACACAAAGGCACCGTTAAAAAAAACAACACTTTTTTCAGGATCTTGAAATTCATATCGATTCTCCATTGATCAATTTTGATGAACTCGGAAAAATGTATTCAGAGGCTGTCAATTCTTAAGCAAGATGTGTACCAGATGGGTGCGAACCCAAATAGTTCCATAAAACCATCGGGTTAAACAAGTGATAGCGGTGCGGAGGTGACAACGGGATGACAAATATTGTCAAAGCAGGTGTCAAAAGATGTGTGTTTCGGATCTAATCCGTGTTTTGAACCCTATAAATATGTTTAAAGTAACCGTCTACAATTTTCAGAGGATCTATTTGCAGAACTTCCGCATAGAGTTTTAAAAAATTTCTTAAATATGTGTCGGGGGGGAGACTCTCCAGCCGATTTTCTTCAATGGCGTTTAAAACCGAAACACTTATTCTCGTGAGGGAATGGATTTCGTGAATTTCAACGCCCAGCGCTTCTCTCAGTTTTTTTAAATCCTTTCCAGAAACAGACGATTTAGAAAGAATTTCGTCTGAAAGTTGTTTCTCTTCGTCCGCCTGGATATTTTTTGTCGCGTCGGCTGCTAATTGATCATCGTTGGCCGCTTTGCCGGGGTGAAATACGGGGTCAGATTTTTTTTGACTTTGACCGGAGATAAACGTCGTGTCGGATTGTCCTGAGTCCACCAATATTCTATTGTAGGCGGCTCTCTGATTTCCATCGATGAGGGTTAAAAAAGCCGCTTCGATGATTTTTAATATTTTTTCCCGTTCATCCGTTGAAAACAAAGAATAGGTTACCAGAGAATCTTCGCTATAAATCGACACTGCATCCCTATAGGCCTGTTTAATCTCCAAAAAAGACGAATTTTCCGGAATTTTTAAAATTTCGTAGTAATTTAATCCGTCAAAATATTTCATGATATTTCTTTTGGCAATGATGTCGGCCTTTGATTTCCGGTAATCTTTTCCGCGATCTTTTTCAGATCGCTGGAAGATTGTGTGTGTGGATATTTATGGACATATAGTGTTTTCGAAAACACTGCATCATGAATTTGTCCATCATAGCGGATAGTTCCAAGGAACTGAAAATTAGAATGAAAATGCCGGTTACATACGGTCTCAATTTTATTGCCAAGGGTTGAATCCATATTTTTTCGGAACTGATTTAAAATCAGCTTGAATTTAAATTCACTTAATTTGTTTTTCAGGTCGGTGACTTTGTCCGGATGATATTTTGAGACGATTTTTAGGATATCATGGGTGCCCGCAGTTGCGCCGGATATCTCGGTGACGGCATCCTTGACCGCCGAATGAAATTCGGAACGCTTTAACGTCTGTTTTAATATTCTAAAATAGACGGCGTTAATAAAACGGAAAAAATTTTCGATGGATGTGGGTTCGGGGGTACCTACCAGAATCCCTTCCTTGGAAGTTAAGAAAAAATCGAGGGTGTTGAAGTTTGTCCCCGTCCCCAGATCGAGCAAAATATAGTCGAAAGGAAGTTTTTGAATCGCGCTGATTATTTTTAATTTATGCGCATGCAAAAGATTTGCGATTTCCATGGAACAATGCATCGAGCTGATAAAAAAAAGATTCGGGATCATGGTGGGAACGGCCGTACTTTCAAGTCCTCTCACCGTTTTATCTATATAGTGATTCAAACCGAGTTTCGGACTTTTCATTCCCAAAAGGGTATGAAGGTTTGAAGCGCCCAGATCCAAATCGATCACCACGACGTTATGGCCCCATTTGGCGATTAATGCGCCGAGACTGGCCGCAATAAAACTCTTTCCAACTCCGCCTTTTCCTCCGCCGATGGGATATATTTCCGTCATTGGGGATTTAACTCCGGGTTATGGGCCTTCATGAACAATGACAGTCTGGTAATCGAGCATCAATGTTTATTTTTTTGAACAGAGACCGTATGGGGCGGTCTATGCATCGACCGGATTTTATAGTATAAATCGAACAGGCGTGCGGCGATGATGGCCACGATAAGTCTGGGTACCCAGAGCCAGAAGGCACTGAGCCCCAGCGATAAAAAGAGTGCCGGATCCTCAATCATGGAATGATTGATTCCGATGGAAAGATGAAGCTTTTCAAGTTGTTCCTTTGTAATATACGCCTCTTTAGCTTCTTCTACAATCACTGCGCCACCGTAGGCGAGTCCAAAGGCGATTGCGGTCAGCCATAAAATGCCTGCCCGTTGATCGAGTCCCATGGTCTTTAAAAGTGGGCTCAAAACTTTAACGATATGAGGAATCAAATTGAAAATTTTCATCATTTCAAGAAGAATCATGATGACCATGATAATCACAAATATCTTTAGACTGAGATATAAGGTCGCTATTAACCAGTTTTTCATCAGGGCTATAAACGCCGTTTGAACTGCCACAGGCGTTCCTTTTGCCACAACCAGTGCGGGTTCAGGCCCGAGAAATCTGGAGACGATCATTACCGTTACAACGGAAGCTGTCAGGCGAAAGAGGGTCGCTTTAAAGGGTTTCAGTCCGGACTGGCTTTGAATAATTCCTTCCTGGATAAGATTGTGTGAAATGAGAAGAAAAATGGCGATCAATGTCATTTCATTGGTGGTTAAGGGGAGTACCGCCATGGCAGCGATGCCGCCGTAAATGCCTGTAAGCATTCCGACGATCAGTGGAAGGGCGGCGATGGGGGAAAGACTCAGAAGGTTCATGCAGGGTTCAAGGATAAAATTTATTTTGTTTATCCAGCCGCTGTATTCAAGAAGGACCGTCAGAAAGGATATGGGCACAATAATTTTGAGCATCCAGACAAATCCGTGCCATCCTTTTTGGGTGCCGGTTTTAAGTCCGTATGTGAGCTTATTTTGGATAGGATTCATTTTATAAAGTTCCGCAGAAAAGTTTTTTTAACGATTTAAAGCAATATTGACATGTTGGCAAGCCTTAACTTTTCATATTTTCGGGATTGCAGGCAACGCCGTCATGAATGAGGTTCCGGAGTTTCTGTCGGAGAACCGAGTAAGAGAAACAGCGTTTGGCAATTTCGAAGTTCGTATCGACCATTTTTTTACAAAATCCGGGGTTTTCAAGAACCGTCCTGGCCATGCGAACAGTATCCTCTGACACAAACCCGTTGATTTCCACCGTAAGAAACCCTTTTGGCTCGATGTCGAATGAATAGATTGAATATTTGTTTACGACGATCGGTTTTTTAAAGTAGACGGCTTCTAAAAAGGCATTGCCGAACCCTTCAAAAGTCGAGGGATACGTGACCAGATCGGCATGGGGATAAATGTCGTTCAGTGTGTAAACTTTTTTCCCTGTCCGGGTGCGCCCTCTCCTCTCATTGATAATATCCGAAACAAACACCGTGTTAACATTTAAAAGCCTTGAATATTCTTTGACACGTTGTTCATAATCATAGCCTTCATCCCCGGAAGCGTGTGAAATGACCAGCTTGGCTTTTTTCCCCAGCCGGTGGACGAGCTCTATGGCATGTTCGATCCCCTTGCGCTTTACGACCCGGGTCGGCTGGAGAATCAGGAGTTCATCATCTTCCACACCGAGCGATTTTCGTACGTCCGATGCATAATCATCCACCGGCGGCGGCGGATTCTCAAAGTCCATGACATTGGGAATAATGGTCGCGGAAATACCGGTTCTGAGGCTCAGCTGATTGTCTCCGGAAGAGTTTATGGTCACGTGCTGTATGGACGGAAGATGCGGCGGAAAGGCCATGTTTAAATAATCCCAGACCGAGTTTGTCAGAAACTGCTGTCGCTCCCAGAAAAAATCGTGATGGTGAGCGATGGTCGGTATTTCCGTTTCGGATATAACCTCGGTAATGGCAAGACCGAGGGGGATATTTAACGGTATGGTCAGTGAGTTTTCCGGAACCAAAAGATCGATGCCGAATTTTTCGATGAATGCGTAAAGCTCGTCCTTTAATTTTTCTTTAACCATATGAATTTTTTTTGTAATGCGCCGCTCTCGTTTGTGAATGCCAAAGCAGTGATTGTAAATATCTTTGATATCCGGATGCGTGAAATGCGCCTCTTCTACCAGATATGAGCAATCCGGAGGACGATCCAGCTCACCGCCGAAGTAGAAACATGAAAATCCTTCCTTTTGAAAAACGTCCGCCCACTTAGCCGTTTCCAGGGAGACGCCGTCTGTCCCTGCAAAACGGGTTGAAATAAATCCGACACGATGTGTCAAGCCGCAAAATTGACATGTGTTCATCTGTTTCGCTCCATTTCAGGTTTCTTTGTCAAGGGGTTAACCTTTTGGTATAATGTCAGTTTTAATTGCGCCTTGGGCATTTGGGAAACAGCGACTTCAACATAGTCTTTCTAACCCGAATTTTTAATAAAGAATTTCGGCTGTTTTTATATAAAACATAATTTCAGTCGGTTACAACGTGTAATGAGGGTAATTTATCGTGACATGGTGTCCTTCTATAAAAAACCATTGAACCCGTCAAACGTGTGAGACATACGGCCAAAAAACATACGCCCAAAAAATTGTTACACCGATTGATATGTAGCAATATTTAGGCCAATATATCAATCTGATTTTTTTAAGTATAGATAATTTTTTGCTGAATCCTACCGGACCGGACCGGTTCGCGGGCAATATTTCCCATATATTGCGGCATTTTTTTATTGACACACAATATACCTTTTTGTAAACATCTAATAATTTTTGTAAACAGTCATATCTTTTAACGTGTGACGGCTGGTAGGGTTTTTAAAAAGATAAACATTCGTACGAACACCCTTAGCACTCCCATGGGCGGGACTCGATGTGCTTCGTAGAAGACTTTTCCCGAGTCCGATCTTGACAAAATATTCACGGTTTCGTAATCATGTTTATAAGTTGGTTTATATTTACCGATAAGGATACGGCATGGAAAATACTGAAATGTTCTTTGAAAGAAGGTCCCATGAACGGTTTCCGGTGAAGCAGGGCGTATATGCGTTGCTTAAGAACGGCGCTTCAAAGCTGGGTCAAATAAAAAACATCAGCCGGGGGGGGCTTGCCTTTATGTACATCAACGGTGGGGAACAACTGCATGGATCCCTTCTGCTGGACATGTTTTTAAGCGGCCATGGTTTTTATCTGAAAGACATCCCCTGCAACAAAATTTCAGATATCCATGTAGAGAATAAGTTTCCTTTCAGTGATTTTGAAATGAGGCATCTGGGTGTTCAATTTTCCGAATTAAGTCACGACCAATCGAGTCGGGTGGATACGTTTATTCAGAATTACTCCATTTCTATATAAGTTCAAAGAATATCCCTGTTATACGACACCCGTTCTTATTCCACGTTACGAATCTTGCCGAAATATACATATCATAAAAACCAAACCGCCAAACAAGGCCATCTTTTTCTTGATAATAACGGCCGCATAAGTTAAACACTAATAACGGCCGCAACCCGTTCAAAATATAAAAAATCGCTATTGCGCTGTTCTTTCTTGACGCTCACGAATATACGCAGACCGTGACCCGCATAAAAACCGAAATCCGATTGCTTGCTGTACGTTTTGGCAGGCCGTGCGAAACTTGAATAAACGAATCGATAATCGATGATAAAAAATATGGGGGATTCGTATGGCGGTATCAACTTATTGGGCAGACAATTATGTTGAAAAACGGTGCTCCGGAAAAAAAGCCATTGGGTTGATTCGGTCGGGTCAGCGGGTCTTTATCGGTTCATCATGTGGTGAGCCCCAATATCTGGTCAGAGAGCTTGCTGAAGCAGCGGATACGTTCACCGACATCGAGATTGTCCGCCTGCTGAGTTTGGAAAGTACACCTTTGACGCTGATTGCAGATGAGACGCGGGACCAGAGCTTTAATATCCGGTCATTTTATCTGGGATCGGCCAAAACGAAAAGTCTTGCAAAGAACATGCGGTTTATCACGCCGATGAACCTTTCGGCAGTGCCCCATCTTTTTAAAACCCGACGCCTTCCAATTCATGTGGCACTGATCCAGGTTTCTCCACCGGACGATTTCGGATGGATGAGCCTGGGTATTTCAGTGGATATAACACTGGCGGCGGCAATGTCCGCCGATCTCGTCATTGCCCAGGCAAATTCCAAGATGCCTCGGGTGCTGGGCAGAAGCTTTATTCATGTCAACGATGTGGACGCAATCGTTGAACATGAAGAAGCGCTTCTTACCGTCGGGGAACTTCCGGAGCTCGATGCCGCCAATCTTATCGGCCGGCTCGTAGAAAGGTTTGTTGATGACGGTTCAACCATCCAATTTAGTCCCGGTACAACCCCCCAGGCCACCCTTTTGGCACTTTCCGAAAAGAACGATATCGGCGTTCACACCCAGTACGTTACCACCGATATCATGCGCCTTGTTTCAATGGGCGTGATTACCAACCGGAAGAAAGGATTCAACGACGGAAAACTTGTGGCCAGCAGTGCCATCGGCACCCAAAATCTCTACGAATTTTTAGATGATAATCCGGCCATTGAATTTCATCCTTCGGATTATGTAAACGATCCCGGTGTTATTTCCCGCCACAACAAAATGGTCTCCATGAACGTGCCCATGGCCATGGATCTGACCGGCCAGGTCGCTGCCGATGCACTCTCTTACAACCATTTTTCCGGTGTGACCGGAATGCTCGACTTTATCAGAGGCGCCTCCAGGTCTGAAGGCGGCAAATCGATCCTGATGCTTACATCGACAACCACCGACGGCAAAAAGAGCCGGATCGTTCCTATGTTAAATGATACCCCCATCGTCGTTCCCAGGGGCGATGTTCAATACGTTGTGACCGAATACGGGGCTGTAAACCTGTTTGGGAAAAGTTTGCAGGAACGGGCCATAGCCATGATCAGCATCGCCCACCCGGATTTTCGTGAAGAGCTTTTTTTTGAGGCCAGAAAGATGGGGTTGCTTGGCGCCGAGCGCACTCTGTCGGAATCGTTACACGGCATATATCCGATCAAGCTGGAAGAGACCCGGGAGATTGCCGGTGAACCCATCACAATTCGGCCGGCAAAACCGGTGGACGCGAGAAGGATTCAGGAACATTTTTACAATCTGGATAAAGATGACATATATTCCAGATTTTTTCAGGCAAGAAGCAGATTTGTTCGTGACGATTTGGAGAGTATGTTCCACATCGACTACATCAAGAATTTAACGCTTCTGGCGGTGGTGGGGGAATTTGGTTTCGGAAAGGTCGTGGCCGTTGGGGAATATCTGCTGGGTTCTAGCAGAAATATAGCAGAAGTCGCATTTTCAGTGAGCAAAGAATGGCAGGGAAGAGGATTGGGCAAGATTATCATGCGAAAACTGTTTGAAGCCGCCAGGGAGAATGGAATTTCAGGCCTGGTTGCGTACACCTTGCCCAGAAACCAGGGGATGATAAAGCTGTTTAAAGGCTTGCCCCATAAAACCACCACCGAATATGACGGTGAAGTGGTGGTTTTAACCTGCATGTTCGATTCGCCGACAGGATAAGAGATGCGCGTCGGAACAAAGCCCCTGAGTTTTAGCTTTATCTTCGTTGGAGGTAAGTAATTTTGACTCATCTATTGACAAATAATCAATCTCAATATAAAAAACGATATTCGGCATGCTCCAGATTAATTTCCCGTATGTATAAAATACATATAACGTTCCTTTTTTGTTGCAAATAATTATGTTTGCAAAACACCTTCAATTTGCCAGCAAGAGACTTATGTTCAACGGCCATAAATCTACCGACGTAGATCGTTTAATAACCAAATTCATTTTAGGAAAGGAGGGTTGATTTTTTCTGAAGTCCCGGGGCGTTGAATGCAGTTGCCCCATTGGGGCTGATAGACAGGGTTGCGACGTGAAAACCTCAAACACTAAAAATTTTGTCATGTAAAGGAGGTAACATTGGGTTTGGAAATATACAAAGAATCTTATACCGGCGCTATAAAGGAAATCACCCTTGGTAAAGGTGACAAGGCCGTTACCGTGGGGGGAGAGACATGCTATCCTTTTTACAATTTCGAAGGTGACATGCCGCATAAGCCGGTCGTTGCAATGGAAGTGTGGGATATGGAGCCGGATGAATGGCCGGAAGCTGCCATGAGCCATTTCAAGGATGTTATCTCAGATCCGGCAGCTTGGGCCAAAAAGTGCGTTGATGAGTTTGGGGCGGAAATGATCGTTCTTCAACTCAGGAGCACCGATCCGAACGGCCAGAATGCCAGCCCTGAAGAGGCTGTCGCTATGGTCAAAAAGGTCCTTGAAGCCATCGACGTTCCGCTGATGGTATGGGGTACCAGCAACATCGAGAAAGATGAGGAAGTTTTAAAGAAAATTTCAGAAGAAACCCATGGAGAAAACCTGATCTTGGGGCCTGTAGAGGACAAGAATCACAAGGGAATCGGCGCCAGCGCCATGGGATACGGCCATACGGTGATTTCATCCTCGCCCATCGACATTAACCTGGCCAAACAGGTCAACATCCTTCTTGAGAATCTTGGGATGCCGCTGGATCGGATCATCGTCGACCCCACCACCGGCGGTCTCGGTTACGGACTGGAATACAGCTATTCGGTGATGGAACGGCTCAGCATGGCGGCCCTTACCCAGGGTGACGAAAAGCTGCAGCTTCCAATAATTAATAACATGGCCGCCGAAATATGGAAGTGCAAGGAAGCCAAGCTAAGCGTAGAACAAGCCCCGACCTTAGGGGATCCGGAACGACGCGGCATTCTCATGGAAGCCGTGACCGCGGTTATCTATCTGCTGGCGGGTTCAAATGTTCTGGTTATGCGGCATCCGGAGGCCATCCGGCTGACCAAGGCGTTTATCGATTTGGGCTTAGACGGCGGAAGCGCCCAGGATGTGGCCCCCATAAGCAAACAGCTTGATGATGTGGATATCGATTATGCATCTCTTGCACCGGAGCCGGATTTGACCATAGAAGGCGAAGAACCGAAGAAGGCACCACCCAAGAAAGACGCCCCGCCCAAAGCCGAAAAGAAAGCGGAACCCGCGAAGAAACCTCCCAAAGAGGCGCCAGCAAAGAAAAAAGAAGTAGACCCGGCTGAAGAAGCCAAGGCCAAGGCAGCGGCAGAGGCCAAGGCCAAGGCAGATGCGGAAGCCAAGGCCAAGACTGAAGAAGACGTCAAGGCTAAGGCTGAAGAAGACGTCAAGGCCAAGGCAGCGGCGGCGGCAGAGGCCAAGGCCAAAGCCGAAGCAGAGGCCAAAGCCGGAGCAGAAGCCAAAGCCAAAGCCGAAGCGGAAGCCAAGGCCAAAGCAGAGGCGGAAGCTCGGGCAAAGAAAGCGGCTGAAGAGGAAGCGATTCGAGAGCGGCGTACAAAGGAACGTGAAGAACTCGGAGCCAAACATAAAGCTGCTTCGGCTGAAGCTACCATGACAGCGGCCGCAGTGCAAAAATCGAATCTGGACAGGTTGTTGGAGCGTCTTAACAGGATACACAAAAGAGCATAAAGAATACGAGGAGGAACCTCTAATGGCTGAAGAGAAAAAGTTAACAAAAGATGCAAAGCCGAAAAAGATGGCGGATCCGATAGAAGCTTCAATTGATCCTGCGACCCAGGAAATGAT
>DATKWE010000180.1:0-14180 GCA_035529735.1 Desulfobacterales bacterium
ACTTCATGCCATTGGTCTGCTACAGGAATGCCATATTGGCGACACAGATATTTACAGGCGATCTTGTCACCCTCAATAAATGCACTTTCTCGATTAAAGCCGATGATTCGATCGGGAAAACCGGCTTTTTCAAGTTCATCAACCAGACCACCGAGCAGCAAATCTTCCGGCATCGGCATTACGCAGTCGATGGATCCATTCTTTAGGGCTTCGATAATCGCGGCGGCATACCCTTCTTTAGAGTTGTCCACCGTTGGAATGAAATTCACCGGCCATTTCATGGACATTGCAAATGGCTGCATGGCCGGCATCCCTCGAATAACCACTCCTTGAAAATCATCCTGATAATGTTCACTTGTGGCTGTAGAGGCAACCAAAGCACTGAGAAGGGTCCTTCCGTCGGTTCCTGCAAATCCAATTTTATAACTCACAATATCTCCTTTTGTTTTGGGCAAAAAGTATTTTGCCGAAACATAAACGCTGGTTGCACAATAATACGAATTGGGTTGTAGCGATTTGAAGAAATACCTAATTGTAAAGGCAAGAAATAAAAAGGATTTCCAGAATAAATAACGAAAACCCCTCAAAAGGTGGAGCCGACGGGCGGATTCGAACCGCCTACCTGCTGATTACGAATCAGCTGCTCTACCAACTGAGCTACGCCGGCATGGCATAATAAAAAGACCACTACTTTGTTTATGGATCAAAATCAAGAAAAAATATCATATGGATGCATATCTGATATAATTCCTGACAGGGACCGCAGTATTGAATGCACAGGGGTGTCCGGATCTGAAAAAGCCTATCTGGTATCCCGGTTATACACACAGCACCCGGCGCCTGTTGTCATTATAGCTCCTTCAGAAAAGGAAGCGGAAACCCATTTGGAAGATCTGCGTTTTTTTTCAGAAAAGCTCCGGCCGCCCATGATTTATTTTCCGGCATATAATATTTTACCATTTAAGTACCTGTCCTATCACAATGAAACGGCAGCAAAGCGGATTGGATCACTGTATCAGCTGATCGTCGGCGATGTACCGCAGATTGTGGTTACCACCGTATCTGCTATTCTGCAGAAAATCATACCCAGGCAACAGCTGTGTGATTATGCAGAACTTGTCATGGTTGGAGAGGATATCGATCGTGACGCCCTGGTTAAAAAGCTGTTGTCCGGCGGCTATGTTCGGTCAGCAATTGTTGAGGAACCCGGAGACTTCTGCATCAGGGGCGGTATTCTGGACGTTTTTTCCCCGCTTTATTCAGATCCGCTCAGGATCGAACTGTTTGGGGAAACCGTAGAGTCCTTAAGGTTTTTTTCAGCCGCATCCCAGCGAACCATTAAAAGAATCCGAGAAGCCGTTATCCTGCCGGCCCGGGAAGCGGTTGTAAAGAAGGCCGGCACGGATCAGATTATAAGCCGGATGAGAGCGCAGGCATCGAAGCTGGATATTCCGGTAACCAAAGTCAGAAGCTTGATCGATCGCATTAAAAAGGAGGGGGTGTTCCCCGGAGTTGAAAGCATGATCTCGCTGATCTATCCCGAGCTGGATACTTTTTTTGACTATATGCCGGATAAAACGCTTTTTATTCTGTTTGAGCCGGCCGAACTCGAAAAGGTTGCAGATCAAACGCTGGAGCAGGCATCCAAAAGTTTTGTCGCTGCGCGCAAGGAAGCAAGACTCTGTGTCGAACCCGAAAGTCTTTATCTTACATGGTCAAAGGCTAAAGACATCTTTTTGCATAAAAAAACGCTGACGTTTAAAAATCTTCCGGTATCAAAAGGGTCACTCACCACCGAACAGCCCGTCAGACGGTTTGACTTTTCCGTTAAAGACGATATTCCGACCTCTATGGAACTTACACGTCGCCGGGAGAAAAACCTTTTTTCACCGCTGGCAAATTGGATCAATGCGCAGAAGCAGGCGGGTTTTGTCACCCTTTTGGTTTGTAATAAACGGGCACAGGCCGAGCGGCTGAAGTCGCTTTTAGTCCCTTACGGTATCCATCTCACTCGTGTTGACGGTTTACCTGATATCCAACAAAGCAAAGGTCAGGTGTTCGTCTGCCTCGGACAAATTTCTTGCGGATTTGTCTGGCCGGCTGAATCTTTGGCGATCATTACAGAGGATGAAATATTCGGATCGAAACGACGCCGAAAAATAAAAACAACGCCAAGGGTTCGAACGGAACTTCTTGCGTTTGAAGATTTGAAAAAAGAGGATCTTGTGGTTCACATCGATCACGGGATCGGGCAGTATGAAGGTCTTGCAAAACTGAAGCATAACGGTTCGAGCAATGACTATCTTCTCATTCTCTATAAGGATAATGACAAACTATATCTGCCTGTCGATCGTATGAACATGGTTCAAAAATACATGGGAGTGGATGGAATCGAACCGGTTTTGGACAAAATGGGCGGCAAATCATGGGAACGGGTTAAAGCCAGGGTAAAAAGATCGGCGGAGAAGATTGCCGGAGAGCTTTTAAAACTTTATGCTAAACGCAAGGTCGGGAAGGGATATGCTTTCGGGGAGGTTGATAGCGATTTCCAGGATTTTGAAGCCGGCTTTCCTTACGAGGAGACACCGGACCAACTCAATGCCATCGAAGATGTACTGAATGATATGAAGGCACGCATCCCAATGGACCGGCTGGTCTGTGGCGATGTGGGTTACGGTAAAACAGAGGTTGCCCTTCGCGCTTCGCTCATGGCCGTCAATGACGGCAAACAGGTGGCGGTACTTGTTCCAACCACTGTGCTGGCTGAACAACATTTCGCTTCATTTTCCGAGCGATTCAAACGGTACCCGATTAATGTAGAATGTTTAAGCCGGTTTCGCTCTTTAAGTCGCCAGCGTAAAATTATCGATGATCTTAAAACTGCAAGAATAGATATTGTCATCGGAACTCACCGGCTGCTCCAGAAGGATGTGGCTTTTAAAGAACTGGGTCTTTTAATTCTGGATGAAGAACAGCGTTTTGGCGTCAAACATAAGGAAAAACTAAAAAGAATGAAAAGCACAGTGGATGTGCTTGCATTAACTGCGACCCCGATTCCCAGGACGCTGCATATGTCCCTGATGGGAATCCGCGATATAAGTGTCATTGCAACACCGCCTGAGCATCGCAAGTCTATTATCACATACATTTCTGAATTTGATGATGCCGTTATTTCCGAAGCCATTCAAAAAGAGTTAAACAGAAAAGGTCAGATCTTTTTTGTTCATAACAATATTCATAGTATATGGGCAATGGCAAAGCATCTGAAAGTTCTGGTCCCCGATGTTAGACTCAATGTCGCCCACGGCCGTCTGGATGAAGAGGCGTTGGAGGATGTCATGCTCCGTTTTATGAATAAAGAGATCGATTTACTGGTGTGTACAACCATAATAGAGTCAGGACTCGATATCCCTTCCGCCAACACCATATTAATCAATCGCGCCGATAAATTCGGACTTTCCCAGATTTACCAATTGCGCGGTCGTGTCGGGAGGTTTGATGAACAGGCCTATGCATATCTTTTTATACCGGATGAAAGCATACTCAGCAAAAACGCTCAGAAACGTCTGAAGGTTTTGATGGAACACAGTGACCTCGGCTCAGGTTTTCAAATCGCCATGAGTGACCTGAAGATCAGAGGCGGTGGAACAATTCTGGGGGCTTCACAGTCCGGTCATATTGCTGCAGTCGGCTATGACATGTTTCTTAAACTGATGGAGAATTCAATGGCTGAACTGAAAGGAGAAGCAGTTCAAGACAGCCTGGAACCGGAAATTAACGTTAGTATGCCCGCTTTAATACCTGAATCCTATATTCCAGATATTGATCAGCGCCTTTCAGCATACCGCCGCTTGGTAAAAATAACAGAACTCAACGAGATCGCGGATTTTAAAGTTGAACTGTTGGATCGTTTTGGTAAATTACCTGTGGAGGTTTCAAACCTTTTTTTAAAAATCATGCTCAGGGTATTGGCCATAAAGGCGGGGGTCAAGCGCCTTGACCTGATCGGCCAACAGCTTTCACTCCATTTTTCCGGGGCACACCAGAGAAATCCTGCCGGCCTATTCAAAATGCTCGATTCTGAAAACCATCGATTTGAATTTACTCGGGAACAGGTGCTTAAATCCAACCTGGAAAAAGCGAATGCAACCGGGCTTCTGACCCAGGTCAAAAACATCTTGAAAGAGATTATGCAACGTGTTAATAATTAAAAAAAATTCAGGCAATTTGCGAGTTAACATCAACGACACCGAAAACCGCCGAATCCCGATGATAAGATGTTCTATCCAGCTGATTGTTCCAATCAGCTTTTTATTGATTGTTTGTTCGTTTTCAGGGTGTTCGAATTCCGAACAACAGCGAAGTGAAGAATATTTTATCAAGGTGGCCGGCCGGGGAATTACCGTTTCCGATTTCAACACGGCATTTGAAATTGCAAAAGCCGCTTATTCTTACAATAGTATGCGGCAGTCGGGAACCCTCAGAGAAGCTCGATTGCGACTTATTCAACAGATGATCGAGGAAATGCTTGTTCTTGAGAGGGCTAAAGAACTCGGCATCGAGATTACGAAAATGGAAGTCGAACAGGCTGCTGAAAATATAAAAGGAGATTATCCCGACACAGTATTCCAGCAAATGTTGCTTGAGTATGCCGTGCCGTACCATACTTGGGAAAAGAGATTAGAGACCCGCTTGCTTATGGAGAAGGTAATTGTCGAAGCGTTGGGGGATCAGATTGAAATAACACCCGATGATTTGGCGAAATATGATGAAGAACGTTCAAAAGACGATGGGATAACCTCTGAGGTAGAAGAGGGGTCTAAAGAGACCGATGAAATCATCCTAAAGAATTTACGCCGAAAAAAGATGGAAAAAGCATATTCATCGTGGATCGAAAAACTTAAAAAAATATACCCCGTTGAAATAAACAAAGAACTGTGGGGAAAAATCGACGGGCTTGGAAAATAATGCACGGTTTTTTGGAATGAAGTTCAGACGTTTTATATTGGTAATAATAAATTTAATGATTTGTGCCGCATTTTTTTGTGCGGCGGGTTCTCCGCTTGTTGTACAATCACAAGGTGCTGAAATCGTTGATCGAATTGTTGCTGTGGTCAATGATGATATCATTACGCTTTCTGAGCTCAATCAATCGATTAAGCCCTATGAAGATAAAATCCATGCCCTTGGATATCCTGAGGAAAAAGAACGAGGGATGCTCTTCAAAGTACGTGAGGGTGTGCTCACCCAGCTTATTGACAAGAAAATCGAAGATCAGCAGATCAAACGCTCAAATATTAAAATCAGCGAAGAACAGATTGATCAAACCATCGAGCGAATTAAAGAAAAAAATTTCTTTACCGATGAAGATCTCAGACTTGCATTGGCCAAAGACGGCTTAACCATGGAAGCCTATCGAAATAAGATCAAGGAAGAGATACTCAGGACAAGGCTTATCAACCTTGAAGTAAAATCGAAGATCGTGATTACCGGAGAAGACATTGCGGCCTATTATGAAAAGCACCTGGATACGTATGGTGGGAAACAAAAATACCACCTTCGCAATATCCTGATAATGATCCCTACGTTTGCCGATGAGAACAAAAAACTTGAGATTCGGGCGAAAATAGATGGGATCTTAAAAGAATTGAAAGCCGGGCAATCTTTTGAAACCATGGCGAGGAATTATTCAGACTCATCAACGGCTGCTGAAGGCGGAGATTTGGGTTTGTTCGAGCTCGATTCCCTATCGCCACAGCTTCAAAAGACCATCAAAGGAATGAAGTCCGGAGAGTTTACACCCGTACTCGAGACCGATCAGGGATATCAGATTTTTTTTCTTCAGGAGATTTTGGAGACTCCTGGAAAGTCTTTTGAGGACGTATCACCCGAGATCGAAAGAATACTGTTTGGGGAAAATGCTGATAAGAAATATCAGGAGTGGATTGAGGGTTTGCGCAAACAGTCCGTAATTAAAATCATCCAATAGTCCACTTCGGTGGAGGACATTCTCTACGTTGTGAAATATGAAAAATGATCCTGACAAAATACTGGTTGAAAGCGTAAAAAGGCTTCTGAGACGGGATGCGACAACCCGCCTGCGCAAAATTGTGAAAAAAACGCACGCTGCAGACCTGTCTTTGGTGTTTCATTCTTTGTCAATTCCCAATCAGCTGAGACTCTTTAACCTGATCGATGACATAGAGATAAAGGGTGAAGTTTTCAGCAATGTCGGTGAGGATACTGTTCCGAATCTTATTGAAGGTTTGAACCTGGACGATGTGGTCGAGATTCTTGATCTCATGCCAAAGGATGACGTCGCAGACCTGTTGGGGCGGCTGTCTGTGGAGAAGTCTGATGTTATCCTTGAGATGATGAAAAAAGAAGGTTCCGAAGAGGTGGAAGGCCTTCTTCATTACGGTGATGATACAGCGGGCGGTATAATGGTTCCCGACTTCATCGCCCTTCGGGAGGATACAACCGCCAGGGCGGCCATCGAATCCCTTCAAGAAGAGCATCTGGACGTGGAGATGCCGTTTTATCTTTATGTGGTGGATGCAAACGGCAAATTGATCGGTGTCAGTTCTTTAAGACAGCTGGTGGTGGTTCCGCCCAACACGCCCCTTAAGGATTTCATGACAACGGACGTTTTTGCGGTTAAAACGGATATGGATCAGGAAGAAGTGGCCAAAATAGTCGCCCGTTACGACATCCTCGCGGTACCGGTCGTGGATGACACCAACCAACTGGTGGGTATTGTTACGGTGGATGATGTTATCGATATCATCAGGGAAGAGGCTACGGAAGATATTTTGAAAATGGCCGGTGCCGGTGGGGATTTCGTTGAAACCAAATCCATATTCAAAAATATCAAAATGCGCATGCCGTGGCTGTTCGCGAGCTGTATCGGCGGAATTATTGCATCCTTCATTATCGGTTATTTTCAGGAGAGTTTGAGTAAGCTGGCCTATCTGGCGGCATTTATTCCGGTGATCATGGGAATGGGTGGCAACATCGGCGTTCAATCCGCCACAATTACAGTTCGGGGGCTTGCCACTGGACGTCTCAATATCCGTGATATCTGGTCGGTGGTTTCCAAACAGCTTATGGTGGGGCTGATACTGGGTCTTATTTACGGCTTTGTTGTCGGTTTAGTGGCTCAGTTGAAATACAGCCGTGAACTGTTTGCGCTATCCGTGGGGATTGCTGTGCTCTGTTCCATGACGATGGCGGCCCTCGCGGGATCTCTGGTGCCGATGACTCTGGCGAAAATAAATATCGACCCCGCCATCGCGTCAGGCCCTTTTGTCACCACAGCTATCGATATTATCAGTGTAACGTTGTATTTTATCATCGCTACAACACTCCTTGGTATATGAATAGATGTCAAATTTTTCCACGCCTGCTATCGTTCTGCGACGGATCGATTTTGGTGATTATGATCTTATCATTACATTTTTTGCGTTAACCAAAGGCAAAATTACAATTATTGCAAAATCCGCAAAAAAAAGCACGAAACGATTTGCAGGTGTCCTGGAATTATTTTCTGTATTAAACATTGTATACGGTACGGGGCGGAAAAAGGGACTTCCGTTTTTACAGGAAGCAACCTTGGCGCATCCTTTTTCCAATATTAGATCCAGCATAATAAAGACCGCCTATGCCAGTTATTGGGCTGAACTGGTCAACGAATGGATGGAACCCGGCCAACAGCAAGCCCGGCTATACCAACTGCTTCAATACGTTCTTAGAGAACTCGATATTGACCGGACATCCGAAGCGGCACTCTCCATCCTGTTCCAGATGCGGTTTATGACAATCGCCGGCCTTGTTCCTAATTTAAGGCAATGCAGTGTATGCAGGATTGAAATGGAGAAAATGCAGAATTCCAGAGTGTACTTTAACCTTGTAAAGGGAGGAATTGCATGTGACCGATGTGTCTCCGGAATTTCGGGGAAAACTCTTTTTTCAAAAGGGACCATTAAACAGCTTTTGTGGATCGAAAGAGGGGATTTAAACACGGCGGCACGGATCAGATTTACTTCTCGGGCTTTGAAGGAAGGACTGGAGTTCATGGAGGCGTTTGTACCGTATCATTTGGGAAAAGAACCCCGGAGTTTAAAATTTTTGCGGCAGATTAGACAATGATAGGATGCCGGATGCAAAGTCGAGGGCGTGCCGGTTTTAATGATATGACTGAATCCATGAGAAAGGTATTATTAAAATCTCCTGTTGAGGCCTCGGCACCGTGCAGAATTGACATGGGCGGCACCCTGGATCTCAGCACCTTTTATTATCCCCTTCGCCATCTTTCTCCGTGTACCGTTAACATTGCCATAGACTTAAGGACACGTGTAAAACTTCTACCCTATGATACCGGTCAAATAAAAATTTCTTCAAAGGGGTTTAGAAGTGCTGAATATCCCCTTGACCAAGCGCCCTTTGATCATCCACTTGGACTTATGTTTGCCATCGGGGTCTATTTCAGAGCTTCAGGTGTTCATATCCATATTGACTCATCATCGCCGCCACGCAGTGGCTTGGGGGGATCTTCCGCGGCCGCGGTGGCGCTTATTGCGGCATTTTCAAAGGTTTTGGGGGAGATGGGGCATGGATCCCTGTCCAGAAAGAATATCGCTTTACTTGCGCAGAAACTCGAAGCGAGTGTAGCGGGCGTGCCGTGCGGCCTTCAGGATCAGTTGGCCGCTGCCTATGGCGGCGCCAACATATGGTACTGGCCGGTAAACGATCAAGATCCGTTTTTCAGGAAAAAAACCATTATCAGGAAGCAACACTTAAGAGAATTTGAACAACACCTCTTGCTGGGCTACTGCGGTGTTCCGCATGAATCGAAGAATGTTAATCGAAAATGGGTCCAGCAGTTTCTTTCAGGAAAGTATCGTGGACTTTGGACTGAAGTTGTAGTATGTACCCAAAAGTTCGCCCGGGCTCTGATGGAGCGAAATGTCAAAGATGCATGTAAATTGATGAACCAGGAGACCGCTGTCAGGAAGCAGATGACACCTGAGGTGCTGGATGAGATCGGCACAGCACTTGTTGAATCCGCCTTGGACAACGGTTGCGGTGCAAGATTTACAGGGGCTGGCGGCGGCGGATGCATATGGGCGCTGGGTCTGGTTGAGGATGTTGACAAATTAAAAGGTACATGGGGAAGTATTCTTAAAACAAGAAAAGGCGCCTGCCTGCTTGATGCAAAGATCGATCCAAAAGGGCTCTTATAGATTTGCTGATTTTACGGCACACTTATATTTATCCCCATTGAGAGAAAACACTCAGACAGTGATTCGACGAAAAACCCGATCACCTGAATACTTTTGGCTCAATGTCTCATAAAACTAGATTGATCGTTATTTATTATTTTTTAATGGAAGAGAGGAAAGAAAAATGAATTTTCAGGATGTAATTATGTCGCTAGAGAAATTCTGGGCGAAAAAAGGATGTGTGATGGCTCAACCTTATGACATTGAAGTCGGTGCCGGGACATTTCATCCGACCACTCTCCTGAAAGCCCTTGGCCCTGAGCCCTGGAAGGTTGCTTACGTTCAGCCTTCCAGACGCCCCACTGACGGTCGCTATGGTGAAAACCCAAACCGGTTGCAGCATTACTACCAGTATCAGGTAATTTTGAAACCTTCACCTTATGATGTGCAGCAACAGTATCTGGAGAGCTTGAAGATACTCGGAATCGATCCCCTTGAACATGACATACGGTTTGTCGAGGATGACTGGGAATCCCCAACACTCGGGGCATCGGGCCTCGGATGGGAGGTTTGGCTGGACGGAATGGAAATTACGCAATTTACCTATTTTCAACTTGCAGGCAGTGTCGAACTGTTTCCCATATCCGTTGAACTCACGTATGGGCTGGAGCGTATTGCCATGTATCTGCAAGGCGTCGACAACGTGTATAATTTAAAATGGAACGATGATGTGACTTATGGGCATGTGCATCATCAGCAGGAAGTGGAACAGTCAACCTACAATTTTGAAAAGGCTGACGTTGGTATGCTGCTCGATCTTTTTAATAAATACGAGGCTGAATCCGGCAAATTAATCAAAGAATCATTGATTCTGCCAGCGTATGAATACTGCCTCAAATGCTCACACACCTTCAACCTCCTGGACGCTCGCGGTGCCATCAGCGTTATGGAAAGGACGGGTTATATCGGACGCATAAGAAACCTTGCCAGAGCTTGTGCAGAAGGCTATCTAAAGCAAAGAGAGGAGATGGGTTATCCCCTATTGAAAAAGGATAAATGATATGGGCAGTCCCATTATAAAATGATCTATGATATGCTATTCAAAGTCCATGATGCACGACTCATGAAAATTTAGTTTGAATTCTGCATCAGATAAAATGAAAACAGAGGTGGATATGGAAACTTTATTGCTTGAAATAGGGACAGAAGAGATTCCGGCAGGTTACATCGAACCTGCGCTAACAGTATTGTCGTCAACGCTGCTGAAAAAAATGACCGATGCTCGTATTGAGCACGGGAGCGCCAAAATTTTTGCAACCCCTAGACGTCTTGCACTGGAAGTACAAAAAGTTGCAGACAAACAGAAGTCCATGACATCGGACGTTTTGGGACCTCCTGAAAAGGTCGGATTTGATAAGAAAGGCCAACCCACTGTAGCCGCGAAGAAATTTGCCGAAAAAGTCGGAGTTTCCGTAAATGCTTTAACCGTAGAGGATACGGTTAAAGGCCGTTACTTATGTGCAAAAGTAACCGAACGCGGCCTTCCAACCCGAACCCTGTTAAAAAATATCCTGCCGGAAGTGATTCTGGCAACACCATTTCCCAAGACCATGAAATGGGCTGAGCTTGATATTCAATTTGCCAGACCCATACATTCCATCGTGGCGCTTTTGGGAGACAAAATCATACCGTTTACCCTCGGAGACACCCAAAGCGGAAGATATACTCGCGGACACTATTTTATGAACCCCGGCAAGATTAAAATTTCGAGTCCCAAAGATTATGTTAAGATTCTACGTGACGCAAACGTAATTATCGATCTTCAAGAACGCAAAAAAGGTGTTGAGGAAGAGATAAATAAGGCTGCCAAGAGTGTCGGCGGAAAAATTTTGCCTGATGACGGGCTGGTGGAGATTGTGAAGAACCTGGTCGAATATCCGGTGGCTACGGTCGGCAAATTTGATCAGGGGTTCCTGGAAGTCCCCCGTGAAGTACTGATTACCGCCATGCGGGAACACCAGAAATATTTTGCAGTAATAGACAAAAAGGGAAATCTCATGCCCTGTTTTGTCGCGGTGAACAATACCCGCACAAAGAATATGAAACTGGTGGCAACCGGCCATGAATGGGTGCTTAGAGCCCGTCTCGCAGATGCTCAATTTTTCTACAAAAGTGATTTGAAGGAATCGTTAGATGACCGGGTCGAAAAACTCAAAGGCGTTCTTTTCCAGGCCAAACTGGGGTCCATGCATGAAAAGGTCAAGCGTGTTCAAAAGATTGCAGGATTTCTCGCTGATAAAGTTGAAAAGGGTGTGAATCTCAAAAAAGAGGCCACAAGGGCAGCCTGGTTGTACAAAGCTGATCTTGTCAGTCAGGTGGTGGGTGAATTCCCCAAGCTGCAAGGGATTATGGGTAGAGTTTACGCTTCTGTTGCAAAAGAACCTGCTAATGTGGCGGCTGCCATCGAGGAACATTATCGGCCGATCTACTCCGGGGGAGAGCTTCCTAAAACAACGGCAGGTGCGGTTCTGGGTATTGCTGATAAGATCGACAACATTTGCGGGTTCTTTTCAGTGGGACTTGTTCCCACCGGCGCTTCCGATCCATATGCCCTTCGGCGTCAGGGCATCGGCATTATTCAGATCATGCTGGAAAAGGACTTTTCATTTTCACTAAGGGCTGTGATTGAAAAGAGCATCAAACTGTACAACATAAAAGGTGCCAAGAAAATTCGAGAGATTGCTGACAATGTAAATACTTTTATACTGAACCGAATGACGCATCAACTGGCAGAAGATGGATTTTCGAAAGATGTCGTCGCTTCTGTTGTGAGTGTTTCAGGAGATAACGTGCCGGATCTATGGAACCGGGCCAAAGCGCTTCAAGATCTAAAAACCGCACCGGATTTCGAACCGCTGGCGGTTGCTTTCAAGCGCGTCGTCAATATCATAAAAAAGGCCAAGGCTTTTAAGGCAAAACCTGTAAATAAAAGTCTGTTTGAGCATGACTCTGAATCCGAACTGTTTTCAGCCTATGAAGACGTAAAAAACAGAGTCGCGGACAATCTCGTCAAGGGAGAATTTGGACAGGCGCTGCATGAAATCGCTTCTCTTCGGGATACGGTGGATGCTTTTTTTGACGGCGTTTTAGTTATGGCTAAAAATACGAAAATACGTAACAACCGGCTCGCCTTGCTCAGGCACATCGCAGATCTATTCGAAACTATGGCCGATTTTTCAAAAATCTCGACTTAGAGTGACGCTCAACATACGTTTTTCACGAAAAATTCGGACCGGCGAGAATTGCGCTAACAGTGGGATGTTGCTGAAATGAAAGCAATGGTGTTAAATGAGATTTGCAATCTCGAGACGAATAGGAATCCCCTGAAATTGACGGTCTTGCCGGATCCTGTCCCCAAAGAAAAAGAAATACTGGTCAAAATTTCGGCATGTGGCGTTTGCCACACCGAACTGGACGAAATTGAGGGGAGGACCCCCCCCCCTCAATTGCCGGTGGTGCCGGGGCACCAGGTTGTGGGAACGGTCAAACAGACAGGGCTGAACGCAAATCGATTCAAAACCGGAGAACGGGTGGGAATCGCATGGATTTATTCAGCCTGCGGAAAATGTGGGTATTGTATCCAGGGTGATGAAAATTTGTGTGAAGGGTTCAGGGCCACCGGCCGGGATGCCAACGGCGGATATGCCCAGTATATGACGGTTTCACAAGACTTTGCCTTTAAAATTCCAGACGTCTTTTCAGATTTTCAAGCCGCGCCCCTTTTATGCGCCGGTGCCATAGGCTTTCGGTCCCTGATGCTGACCCACATTCGGAACGGACAGAATCTGGGACTCACCGGTTTTGGGGCATCGGCCCACCTTGTACTGAAAATGACCCGACACAAATATCCTGAAACCAAAATTTTTGTCTTTGCCAGAAGTGAAAATGAAAGAAAATTCGCCAGAGAGCTCGGGGCGGTATGGTCGGGGGACACAGAAGAAGAATCACCGGAAAAACTCGATTGCATTATTGACACAACACCGGCATGGAAACCGGTTGTCGGGGCATTGAAAAATTTAACGGCGGGCGGAAGACTGGTCATCAATGCCATTCGTAAAGAAGATAGGGACAAAGACTATCTGTTGATGTTGGATTATCCTGAACATCTCTGGCTGGAGAAGGAGATAAAGAGCGTTGCCAATGTGGCTCGGATGGATATCATCGGATTCTTGGAACTGGCAGCTGGAATTCCCATCATACCGGAGGTTCAGGAATATTCCCTGGAAGAAGCGAACACGGCACTGCTGGAACTGAAAGAACGGAAGATTCGAGGGGCAAAGGTTTTAAGGATCGACTGAAAATTTTGTCGAAAATCTTTGAACCCTGAGCGGGGCTTTTCGGCAAAAGGCTCAAAAATCAGTCACCGGAAAGTTTTGAAACGGCGTCTAATAATTATCGAACCGCCTTTTCCGTTATGTTGACCGTCAATTTCTCTCGGATCGTATTCCCGTTTTGCCTGACAAATAACACAATGCCGTTTTCACCGTTTGGAATGGGTCCGGAACTAATTTCGCCGGCGTTCTTATCGTTGCGGGCCAGCGGCGCCCGAGCCAATAGCCTGTATGGCGAGATCCTTTTTGAAAAAGACTGTCCGGCGGGAATGATATCGGGGGGTATTGTTGAATTTTTTATATCTTCGGGCCGAATGCCCCTAAACACGAAAACGCCCCCATCGCGGCCGTTATAAAGATAACGGGTTTTATTCCAATCGATTTCCAAATCTTTACGGGTCTTGTTGGTTACCTCAAGACGAAACCCAGCAAAAAAATTGTAGCCATCTTTCAAAGGTTCAAATCGGATGTCGTAATAAGAATTTTCAGCAGCTTGGATTTGCGGCGTGCTGCTGGCAACCAGCGTCGGCGCACATCCGGTTCCCACCATCAGCATATAGCCAACCAT
>DATKWE010000181.1:0-9168 GCA_035529735.1 Desulfobacterales bacterium
TTTGTCGGATAACATCGATCCGGTATCAAATTTTACATGGTTTGACAACCTATGAATTATAAACAAAAGTTGTATTTAGGAAGGTGGGTGGTGCATCCACCGGTTGATTTTTTAGCCGGCAATAAACCGGCCAAAAAAAATTTGATGCCGGCATCTTCTATCGACAGCACCAAAGGCGCCTTCCGGTCAGAATGCCAGGGCTCTTTCCCTGCAATAATGAGACTGCCTCTCTTGGACCACCCTGGCGCTTGCCAGGTAGTCGTCAAAACCCATGGCCCGGTCAATGGCGCCTTTCGGGGTGAGTTCCACGATACGGTTGGACACGGTAGAGACGAACTGGCGGTCGTTGGAAGCGAAGAGAATCACCTCGGGAAAGACCATGAGTCCTTCGTTGAGGGAGGTGATGGCCTCCAAATCCAGGTGGTTGGTGGGCTCGTCCAGCAGAAGCACATTGGCGCCGGTCAGCATCATGCGGGCGAGCATGCAGCGCACCTTCTCCCCGCCGGAAAGAACCCCGGTTTTTTTCATGGCCTCTTCTCCGGAGAAGAGCATGCGGCCGAGGAAACTTCGGGCAAAGCTTATCCCCTCATCCGGAGCGTATTGCAGCAACCACTGGACAAGGGGTATATCGGTCTCGAAGAAGCGGCTGTTCTCCTTGGAGAAGCAGGCGGTGGTGACGGTCTGGCCCCATCGGAAGCTGCCGGAGTCCGGCTCCATCTCCCCTGCCAGGATCTGGAACAGGGCGGTTTTGGCCAGGCTGTTGTCTCCGACAAAGGCGATCTTGTCCCCGGCGTTCACTACCATGCTGAAGTTGTTGAGAACCTTCTGTCCATCGATGGTTTTGGTAAGATTTTCGATCTCAAGAATTACGGTCCCGCAGGCGCGCTCCGGCTTGAAGACGATCCAGGGGTATTTTCGTGACGAGACCGGCATCTCATCCAGGGTAATCTTTTCCAGGAGTTTTTTCCGGGAAGTGGCCTGTTTGGCTTTGGAGGCGTTGGAGCTGAAGCGCTGGATAAAGGCGGTTAACTCCTGGGCTTTTTCCGTGGCTTTCTTGTTTTGGTTCTGTTTCTGCTTCTGGATCAGGCGGCTCGCCTGGCACCAGAAGTCGTAGTTGCCCACAAAAACCCGGATCTGGCCGTAGTCGATATCGGCAATGTGGGTACAGACATGGTTGAGGAAGTGGCGATCATGGGATACCACGATCACGGTATTCTGAAAACGGGCCAGGAAATCTTCCAGCCAGGCAATGGACTTGTGATCCAGGTGGTTGGTGGGTTCGTCAAGAAGCAGGACATCTGGGTTGCCAAAGAGGGCCTGGGCGAGAAGCACGCGGACCTTGTCGCTCCCTTCCAGTTCTTTCATCTTAAGGTGGAGCAGCTTTTCGGGAATGCCCAGGCCGTTGAGGAGAACCGCCGCTTCGGACTCGGCTTCGTAGCCATTTATCTCGGCGAATGCCGCCTCCAGTTCACCGGATCGGATGCCGTCCTCTTCGGTGAACTCCGCCTTGGAGTAGATGGCATCCCGTTCCATCGTGAGGGTATAGAGCAGTTCGTGCCCCATGATCACCGTATTGATGACGGTTTCCTCGTCGTAGGCAAACTGGTCCTGCTTCAGGACGGCGATACGCTCGCCGGGCCCCACGCTCACCGTCCCCTTGTCGAATTCGATCTCCCCGGAAAGGACCTTAAGGAAGGTCGATTTGCCGGCACCGTTGGCGCCGATAAGGCCGTAACAGTTACCGGGGGTGAACTTGATATTGACATCTTTAAACAAAACGCGCTTGCCATAGGCAAGCGCCACGTTGGTTGCGCTGATCATAAGGTGTTCCTCATATGTGTGCCGCTGAAAGGCAAGCCCCTCAAGGCGGCGCTGCACATTCCGGTATCAAGGGGCCCGCAACGCGTCCGCCCATTGGGGCTCCGTAACCTGTGATCCCCGGAAAGCAGGGAAAAAGTGACGTGGCGTCGACAGGTTACGAGTCTACCGATATACCGGAATGCAGGTTTGAACAATAAAAAACCACGGGTCATTCCAGCCCGTGGTTCGTGAAAACGCAGCTTATAGCCTATCGGACTTAAGTCCGCAATCAAAAAAGATGTTTTGGAGGCCCAAAGTGGTCGTTTAAGATACTTTTTCAATAATATCGGTTAGGTAGTGTCCGTCCACAAATCGGCAATTTTGTTCAAGGTCATGGAAGGTGAAAATTTTAACCCCTTGTCCCGGGAGCATTCATAGGATAGGCCATTAAAAATGGCTCTTTGGTCACGGTCTTGTCAGGCGGTTTCTTCTTTGAATATGTTCATTGCCGCCAATATCCATTTTAAAGGTTCCAATATAACCAAAATTGAACAAATAGAATATGTTGCCCCTGGTTTGCCATAAAACAATGGCTATGGCCCAAAATGAAATAAAAAGGTTTAAGGGGGCTCTGAGGTTTTTTAACGCATGACCCCATTTTCCTTCCGTCTCATGCTCCAACGCTCGTGCTACCGGGTGGTGCGTAGCGGCAGCCGAAGCGCCGGTCCGCGTGCAGCACGTGGTTAACCGCCAATTATTTCATTCAAACCATCAATGACGAGAGCCAATTCTTCGTCAGATGCTTTTGCTATTTTCTTGCCGATCCGCTTCGTTGAAAGGATTCGAATCTGGCTGATCTTTATCCAAGATTTTTTTGGAAGCTCGGTATCCGCAAGTTCCATGGTCAGCGGATAACCAGCCCTTTGTGGCTGACTGGTGATCGCGACAGCAATGACAGTACCGGATCTCTCATTAAACACATTGTGGCTTAAAATAAGAACATGGCGTAAGCCGCCCTGTTCGCTACCGATGACTGGATTTAAATCTGCCCAGTATATGTCACCCCTTAATATTCTGGCCATTCTTCCAACTCCGATGAGAAGCCTTCCTCCGCTAAGGATTGTTCGAATTCTGGGTCAAGCTTGGCGCACTCCTGGGCAAGACGACTTTTCTCTATGCGCATTAGTTTTTCGGTAACAGCCTGCTGGATAGCTTTGCTGCGGTTTGGAAAAAATTTCGATTTAACGAGAATATCGAGCCGTTTAAGTGTCTTATCGTCAATTGTAATTGCGATTTTTGATACTGCCATTTTAATCACCTCCGGTATGATAATACATCATACCCGGACAGTTTTCAAGCATAATTTTCCTGACGGTGTCGTAGTAGTAAGTAGGGAACGTACATAAGTTTATAAGTTGATTATGTGAATCGGTGAATCGGGGTCGGGCCACGCGAGCTTATTGATATTTATGAATTAACATTCCAAACATAGGTGTTTTTGGTTCTTAACACCCTATTTTCAGGGGTAAATTTACGACGCTAAGCACCCTGCGCTTCACGAAGAGGGTACAAGCCCTCGGCCATTGATCGCCGATCACTTTTCACGGTTCACAGTTTGTTCCCCTTTGTCCATACGTTTCTCTTAAATGTGCGTTTTAGACCTCCAAATTGCCCTTTTAAGCCCTTTTTGGACGCCAGATTTAAATATTATCAATTATATCAATTTTTTTGTGCTCCGGCCCCCATTCCTGAATAGACGGTAGTACTAGATAAATCTAGATGCTGCGAACAACAAAAGCGCCGTCACCAGAACCGCCAGAACCGGCAGGAAAAGGTATTGGTAGCTGCGCGCCAGGCCCGCCTTGAAATAGTCTTTGGTGACAAGAAGACAGAGATGGACGGGGGAGAGCATCATGCCCATGTACCCGAACGTGTATGCCAGAGCGGCCCATGAAAGGTAGGTGAAAAGGTGGGTCGTCGGAAACATGGGAATAATCAAGGGAAAAGAGGTCCCCACAAAGCCGATGGCTATCCCCGTAACCAGGCCGGAAAGAAAGGGCATGAGCAAGATGACCATGATAATGGGAATCCCGTAGGTCATCAATTCATTTCGAATCTCGATGACCG
Source organism: Desulfobacterales bacterium (assembly GCA_035529735.1). Classification (GTDB taxonomy): domain Bacteria; phylum Desulfobacterota; class Desulfobacteria; order Desulfobacterales; family UBA11574; genus JAAXQD01. The sequence continues at coordinate 3,928 of DATKWE010000181.1, forward strand.
CCTTACTGTCGTTCATCACGCCCTTGAAGACCATGATGGCGGCCACCAGTAACAGCATGGGCAGGAGCCCCTTGTCTGTCGCTTCATGAAAGACTTTCTTCATCTTGATTCGGTTCACGAAGCATATCCATAAGGTCGAGGCCACAAGACCCGGGAGAATGGAGACCGACCCCGGGATCCGAATTTGAATCCCCATCATTTCAAGGAGACCCGTCAGACCGCCCAGGGCCAGAATAACGCCCACGACAATGAGGATGGGCATGATCTCCCAGAGGAACCCCCGCATATCTTTGGCGGAAAAAGCCCCGCCGTCCCTCACGGGTATTTGGCCCAGGGGCCTCAGGATGAAAAATATCCCGGCTAAGACCGACACCAGGGTCATGGGGGCCATGATGGCCATGAACCGCCAGGCCTCCACCTTGAGCAGGGCCACCGCGAGCACCACCCCCGGGTAAAGTGGCCACCAGTATTCCCAGATATGACGGAACCAATAATTTACCGCGGTCTTCTCCTCCGCGGACATTTCGTTTTTGCAAAGGGCCGTATCCACCATGGGCGCGGAGAAGAGGGCTCCCCCCGGCATGGGGAGAAGACCTATCAGGGCAGGCATCACGGACCCCGCAACCCGCGGGTCTTTTGACAGGGCACTGAAGGCCGTGACGATCCTATCCAGGTGTCCCGTCTCCTTCATAAGTCGGCTCATGAGCAGTATGATTCCCACGATCAGGATCAGGCTGATGGTCTGGACGTCCCCGAGACTGCCCAAGGCGCTTCCCAGTAATTGGCCCGGTCCGAGCTTCATCCAGAGCCCCAGGATCAGGGAACCGCCGAGAAGTGCCATGCTCAATCCAACCTTCAACCGGTTGAGCACAAGGATCAGGACAAAGACGGAGAACACTTTGATTATTGCCGGTATTGTAAACATATAATTTTCTCCAAGAAGGATGAAATCCGCGTATTTTCCAAAGGGGCAGGCAGGGTAGCGGCACACTTCGCAATTTAGGGAAAGCACCCCGGAAGACATAAGGGTCAGGTCTTCATTCTTCACTCTCCCTTAAATTCTGTCAAGAATGAAGACCTGACCCCCTTGTTTTTCGTACGGCGTGACCAACGGCCATGCCTCAGTCTTTGACCCTTTTAATGATGACTTCAACGCCATCTTCTCTTTCTATGATAAGCTCGTTTTCTTGTTTTGAGACTATTTTTGTACCTATTACCTTCCGTCCTTCCTTGTAGATCAAAACAATTGCTTGGCGAGTGGTAAGGTTCTGAGGCATTTCGACATCACCCAATTCCCTTCCACCGACTACCCTTTTATGTGCATCAAGAAGTTTGTTGGCAGATAGTTTCATCGTGTATTCCATATTTGGGTCAAGCGTTGCCCATATTAAGTCCTCCCACTGATGTTCTTCGTAAAGCAATTTTACAATAGAGTTCCCTTCGATAAGCTTTATCGCCGCGACAGCTTCCAGAGAGGGACTTTGGATATTGTATTTTTCACCCATGCTGAACGTACAGATATTTTCCTCGGATAGCTCTTTATAATAATAACGGCTGATAAGAATACCAATTTTACCCGGAGGGACTGCAATGATACGCCCGGTGCCTAACTGAACTGCATGAGTTGCAATACCCCAGGGCGTCACACTATAAAGCAACTTTCCGATGACTTTGGCATCAGAGTCAGCAACATAAGGCGCTTCAAAGTCTTTGGGGTGTTGAGATTGATCAGTATAAAACCCCTTTATCGTTGATGTTACAAAGTTTTCTTTCAAATCTTTTTCCTTTATAACTGCATACGGCGCCCCATCTTTCATTGATGGAAGTCTGTAATCGAACCTGACTGTTGATGCACAACCAAACATGAAAACAGTCAGTATGATGAATGCTGATAGACCAAACAATTTTGACCTCATATTTTCACTCTTACTCCTTCCTGGCCTTCTAATAGGTTTGGGCAATCGGGGTCGGGCCGCGCTATCTTAATGATATTTAAAGATTATCGCTCCAAAAATAGGTGCTTTTGGATCTTAACTCGCTATTTTCATAGGTAAAATTACGGCGCTAAGCAGCCTGCGCTTCACCAAGATGGTACAAACCCTCGGCCCCTTGATCCCGATCACTGTTCAGATTTCGTTGCCCTTTGCCGATATTTTTCTCTTATATGTGCGTTTTTGGCGTCCCGAAATGCCCTTTTAAGACCTTTTGGGACGCCAACTATAAACATATTATCGATTATATCAAGATGTTTCTGTAGCCCGCCCCTCATTCCCAAATACTTTTAGGTTATCTGAGGTTGGGCGGAGATAGAGATCTCATGGTTTTAATGTTTTTTCCTCCGTCGGGGTCCTATGTCCCTCAAATGTATAGTTTTTTAAAACAGCAAACATGACTTTCGTCAATCAGATGTTATGGGTAAATGATATTATTTTGCACACCGAACGGGCGCGAGATGAGCTGCACCGACGACTTGGGGAAGATGATGAGGGTTCCTTTCGCGGTATTATTTATCGTTCCCTTGTTTGACGTAAATTTTAAAGGGTTTTTATATATTTCAAGATGTTCCTGTGATCAGATCCCCATTCACAGCCCTCAGATAAAATAGAAACTTATAATTTGAGGGGCGTCCCGGAGGTCCTCCCATTCACTTCTTGTGGCATATATTTTTCGCCAGATATCCTGGACTTGAGCTTCTAAACGATGTATTGGAAAGAGATGTTTTGCAAGGTGCATAAATGCTGCAACAAAACCAAAAGAAAGTTAACATTATGACCAAAGTAATGATTCATCCTGCCAGCTATGAGAATGTCCGCCAGGCCGTGGACAGGGCTTTTGAACACTTTCCATTGAAATTGAAGGATAAACGGGTATTAATAAAACCGAATGTTCTTCGGGCTTCCCAATGGAATGAAGGCATCGTTACGCATCCTTCGGTACTGAGAGCTGTGGTGGAAAAAATAGAAACAATGGACCCTGCGTCCATCATTGTGGGAGACAATCCCGGACTGTTCAGCTATGGCGCAAACGAGGAGAGTTTTGAAAAAACAGGATTGATGGACGCAGCCTGCGGTCATTACGAGAATATCGGGAATGATTCTGTGAGGGTCGATTTCAATCCCGTTTTTTTACCTTCGGTCAGTCTGTCCAAGGCTGTGGTGGACGCCGATATCATCATTAGTCTGCCGAAATTCAAAACCAACGGACTCACGGTGGTCACCGGTGCCATCAAAAACAGTTACGGATTTTTACCGGGTGCACAGAAGGCCAGGCTGCACAAAATTGCAGGGACTCCCCAGCGTTTCCATGAAATGGTTGTGGATGTCTTTCAACTCCGGGTCCCCGACCTTTTTATTGTGGATGCCGTGGTTGGCATGGAGGGCAACGGCCCGGCGTCACCGGATCTTAGGGACATCGGTCTGATTTTGGCTTCCGACAACGGCGTAGCAATGGATGCGGTTATTGCGACGCTGATGGGATGTGAACCGGGTCTGCTGCGATTCCTTCAGAAGGCAAAGGAAGTGGGCTTAGGGGACTATGATCTCAAAAACATTGAAATACTCGGGGAACTGAAGCCACTGCCTGATTTCAAAATACCGCCCCTCGGCGGGGAAGCCATTATGCACAATGAGGCCATGCAGGGAATGCTACTCGATCGAACCCTGTTGCGCCCCCAGGTCGATCCGGAATTGTGCACTGCCTGTGGTACATGTATTGATCAGTGTCCGGTGTCGGCCCTTTTCATGGATGGGGATATACCCAAAGTGGATGCTGACACGTGCATTACCTGTTTCTGCTGTCAGGAAATGTGCCCTGAGAAGGCCATTGCTTTGAAATAAACCCTGACCACCGATCATTTTTCACATTTCACATTTCATTGCCCTTTGCCCATATTTTCTCTTAAACGTGCGTTTTTGGCCCCCAAAATGCCTTTTTACAATCTTATTGGACGCCAAGTTTAAACATATTATCAGTTATATCAAAACGTTTCTGTGGCTCGACCCCCATTCCTGCTGACTTATTCATTGTCTCAAAACTTAGTTTTCCACAGTACGTTCAATATCAGAAACCTGGCAGGGGAACGTTCCTGTTACACCCTGCTAACTTTTATTTGTTTAAAGATGGAACTTCACTGGAGGTCGAAGCCCATAGGAAAAGTTGCCGCCAATCTGCCATTTATGAAAAAAATGGCGTAAAAAATTCACACATAATTGTTGACGGTACCATTTCCATTTTAATCAGCTATCATCATCTCGACCGGCATAACCCGCGCCTTTAGGCGCCGGCGTTTATGCCTTTGTTATCTATGTTTTGCAAAAAATGCCACTCTAACTCGATAACCAAGCTTCAGCTTCTACTTTTTGATCCCTATTAAAAGCCTTAATTTCTAGACCTGGGAACAAAGCTCCCTCAAATTCACTTACTTTCTTTAACCAAGTCTTGTCAGTCAAAACCGCTGCGCGGTCGAATTTTTTCATAAGTCCAAACATCGCAGGAAGCCGAGAAAATTCAATTCCAATTGCATTAAGTGACGGAAGATGAAAGTCAATAATTTCATACAGCATTTTGCCATTTTCAATATTCTTCGACTTGCTGACAAGTTCATCTAACGCAATTTTCATTTCTTCAGCATTCAACTTTCCACTCATCTCAATATCTAAACGATTTATGCCATTTTGTATTATTTTAAACATAAACCCTCCTATTCATGGGTAATTTGTATAGCTAATGCGGTGATCAGCCACGAGTGTAACGAGTCGGCTGGATCAGTTTGTGTACGCCCGGCATGGGCGTGAACTTATGGGGTGAAAGTCCCCTGTATGTGAACCATGTTAATGGTTAATATCATTGACATAAATACTAGCCGAAGGCAAGGGCGGAACCGCGAGGGACCGTCCGAAGGAAGCCTGAGCGCAAAGCTATGAGCCAACGAACAGAAACGGTATATAAGGCCCAGTCTCCGGGTAAGTTAGCACGACATAACGAAGCCCCGGGTTTAGGAGATAGGGTAAATGCCGCGGTTGTGTAGCGAAAGTTCACGTCCTTATCCGGGGAGATCTGCTCGACGGGCATTCGCTCGTGTCATTGCAGTTTGGGAGCCTGACGAGGCCCACACCGAAAGGTGTGGATAAGCCACAGGACCCTGCCACATGAGCCGAGGAGCGCCTCCTGGAGCAATCCTTGAGGTGATCGAGCAGAAGTCAGCCGAGGCCATAGTAGCCAAATGCCTCCTCTAATCGGGAG
>DATKWE010000182.1:0-3721 GCA_035529735.1 Desulfobacterales bacterium
GAAAATTATCTGAACATCCTGAAAAACCACATCATGCCCGCTTTCGGTTCGATTCCTATCAATGAAATCAAACGGAAAAACCTTAAGCTCTTTTTTGATAAGCTATTATCCGATGGCGTGGCTTCAAATACGGTTGCGCTCATTAGGGCGCCGATTAATGGCGTTTTATCTCATGCTTTGGATTCTGAGTTAATTGAAAACAATCCACTGGTCGGATTAAAATTGATTCGCAAAAAGACTGCACCGGATATTGAACCGTTATCAAAAGATGAAGTTGTTCTCTTGTTGGAAAGCGCACAACAATATGAGGACGGGGCTTATTATCCACCAATCCTGTTAGCTTTAAGAACCGGCATGCGAATTGGTGAAATCAGAGCATTGAAGTGGAAAGACTTGGACTTTGAGAATCGTTTGATTGAAGCCAGGCGAAGCTGCCGTCAAGGAAGGATCACGAAGCCCAAAAATGGGAAAGGCCGGAAAGTTGATATGTCAAAGCAGCTTGCAGAGGTGTTGCGCGAATTAAAACACAAACAATGGAAAAAATATGCCGGTAAGGAAGTTCCTCGATGGGTATTTGCAAACATAAGGGGCGGCATGCTGAGGCATAATACCTTCAGAGAAGCCCTGATGAGTTGTTTAAATAAGGTTGGATTGCGAAATATCCGTATTCATGACCTAAGACATGCTTATGCTACAATAAGGCTTCTCAGTGATCATAATATTGGAGATGTGAGCTATCAGCTGGGCCATAGCAGCATTAAAATCACATATGACACCTACGGCCATTGGTTGCCCGGAAAGTTTAAATCAGAAGTTGATGAGCTTGATAATCTGCACCCATCTGCACCCTATCCGCACCCCAATTCAGACGGCTCAAAAAATGTTGTATCAATTCAACAATTTAATTAAAACGCCGTCAAATAAGATATTAGACGGCTGATGGTTCATACGCATACGTTTTTTACCGATGACCCATATCTGAGAAATCGGATTCTGTCAAATCATCAAGCTATCTCAAAAGGTTCTTCTCCAATTTAGTTGGAGAAGAGGGTCCAAGGATTCAAGGATTCAAGGGTCCAAGGATTTGAGGTCTCAAGGTGGCGAGGGTTTGTTTTCTAAAGACTTTAGTTCCCAAAATACGTTGATTTTATTTCGAAATCTGCTATAAATTCAGAGAAGTTACAGGTGTGGGTTTGATCCCGTTTTAACGGGACCACGGGAAGAGAGAGGTAAAAAAATGACAGAATACCTGACCGGCGAGCGTTCCCGCAGCGTCTCGAAGCAAAATTTACCCCGCCTGCCCAATGGAATGCATTTTCAGTGTATATTCCATCGGGGTGGAACCTATCTGCCTTTTCTGTTTAACCGGGGCGGAGATTCCGTTTCGACAGGGCTTGGGGGGATCTTCAAAGGAAAGTTATGGGTCTTAATGTCATATGGTCTTATCCTGTTCGCCTCGATGCTTAACGCCCATTGTTCTTCAGGTGGGCAGAGCAGACCTAAATCCCAGGACCACGTGAACCCCCTCCATGACGCACGGACTTCACCGACGGAAGATAACTCCATTGGCTGGTTTAAAGCCGGAACCCCGAATAAAATAAACGGTGTGGCATTGGTCATTCATGGGCTGAATTTGCGGCCTTGCAAAATGGAATCCATTATTACACTGCTCACGGATTCTGGAATCGATGTGTTAAATTTATCTTTGCGGGGACATGGACGAAATTATTCTCATGAAGTGAATGTGGACAGCAGTGAAGCCCGGATTGAAGCCTTTAAAACAGTATCGTATAAATTATGGATGGATGAAACATATCGGGCATATCGCCACGCGAGAAAACGGAGTGATGAAAAAAAAGTCTCCTTGTTTTTTGTCGGTTTTTCTTTCGGGGGATTAATAGGCGGTGACCTGTTTGCAACCCATCCGGATGTTCGTTTTGACAAGATGGTGCTTTTAGCACCCGCATTGGATATATATACGATCCATTATGTGGCAAAATTGCTGTCCCCGTTTCCGGGACTGGTGATTCCGAGTTTAACGTCAAAGTCTTATCTTGCGAATAACGGGACACCGATGGCAGCGTACAATGCACTGTTTGAGACCATCAAACATTTCAATCAACATATCGGCCCAAAACTCAACGTCCCGACGATAATTTTTATAGACCCGCAAGATGAATTGGTTTCGTACCGGAAATTAAAACGCAGGGTTGAAAAAGAGACCTTGGATCAATGGCAATTTCACCGCCTGGAAAAAGGGACGACCGGCGTACAGGAGAAAATGCACCATCTTATCATTGACGAACCGTCGGTCGGAACGGATACCTGGAACCAAATGAAGATCATCATGACCGAACATTTGTTGCCTTAAGGTACGCTAAAAAAAGACATCGCAGAAATCGAAAGAATGTTAAAATCGCTGATAAAATATATAGAAAACAAACCCTTGAATCCTAAACCCCTTGGATCCTTGGACCCTCTTCTCCAACTTAATTGGAGAAGAAACTCTTTTGTTAAATACCGGCGCGTTTGTTTATGCAACGTCAAGGTTATTTTAATCATCCTTTCCGTGGCAGCATTGACCGGCTGCGAATCGATGCGCTACTATAACCATTTGATATTCGGTCAAATAAATATTGTCAATAAAAACAAGCCTATCCATCAGTTGCTGGACGAGCCCCATGTCTCCGAAAAGTTGAAAGCGAAGCTCAAACTTGTTCTGGATATTCGGGAATTTGCAAAAAACGAGCTTTACTTGCCGGTTAAGAATCAATACCTCAGTTTCGCAGATCTTGAACGCCCCTATGCCGTTTGGAATGTTTATGCAACCCCGGAGTTCTCTTTCACGCCCAAAACCTGGTGCTATCCGGTGGTGGGCTGTACGGCATACCGAGGATATTTTTCCAAGCAGGATGCCCGTGATTATTCCGACAAGTTGACGAAACAAGGATATGATGTATTTATGGGCGGTGTCGCGGCATATTCAACATTGGGTTGGTTTGACGATCCGGTTTTAAGTACTTTCGTATATCGCAGCAATGTTCAGCTGGCGGCACTCATCTTTCACGAACTGGCACATCAACTGCTTTATGTGGAAGATGATACGACCTTTAATGAAAGCTTTGCGACAGCAGTGGAACAGGAAGGTCTGCGCCGTTGGCTGGCGACAAAAAACGATCTCGGTGCTTTGACGGATTATAAAATCCATTACCAGCGGCGCCGGCAGTTTGTTCAGCTGGTCATGAAATATCTTAAACAGCTTGAATCCCTGTACGCCAAAGATGTGTCAACGCCGACCAAAAGAGATGCCAAGGCATTGGTATTCGACGCGTTAAAAGATGAATACCGACTGCTGAAACAGCAGTGGGAAGGGTATTCCGGGTATGATCTATGGTTCAGCCATACATTAAACAATGCTCAGCTGATATCCGTATCTACCTATTATGACCTTGTTCCGGAATTTTTAAAACTTCTGCAATACAGTGAATATAACCTCGAGTTGTTCTACAAAGAATGTCAAAATCTGGCCCAAAAAACAAAAGAAGATCGGCGTGTCCGTCTCCAGCAATATTTAAATCCGAAACGGGCGCAAACAAAATGACCACGGCCGGACGCCGCTTCAAAACTTCCCATCTCTTTATCGGATCGGCCCTTTACTTTGTCCTAAAAAGCCTGGTCCTTCCCCGCATGGCGGGATCTTCGATGGGCCATGCCTGTCCCG
>DATKWE010000183.1:0-6046 GCA_035529735.1 Desulfobacterales bacterium
GAAGGCCTTCTGAACGGCTTCAAGGAGTTCTGCTGAACCAGGGTTATTCACAGAATTTTCAACAAGGATCTCCACAGGCGTCACCGCCTTCCCGTAGTAGGCCTGATTCCATTTGGCCCGCGTCGCGATCACAGCGCCCTCCATTGAAACTCCGGCATAGGCTCCTTTGGATCGCGCATAGGAAATAATGTCCGTCATGACATTCGATTTGGCCCCGCCACCCACCGGCCCAGCGGCGATAGAGGCATCACCCCCGAGCTTGAAAGAAGATGTGAGCAGCTTATCCACTGCCTTTTGGGTCCTCACCATCATAACCACTTCCGCTGCCTCGCCACCAATCTGCAGCCCAAGGGTAAATGAACCCATGGTGTAAAAGGCGGGTTGGCTCCATAGGCCTGTTTTCACATCCTTGACAAGGAGTACGCCGCTACCGCCGGACCCGCCCACAATATAGCCGCCTTTGAGCAAACTCGGGATGATCAACAGACCTTTGGCCTCGTGCAGATTTTTCCGAAACCACACCCCGAAATTCTGTTCATCGACCATAAAGTTTTCAAAAGTAACCCGCGCCTTGTCCACAAGACCCTGTTGTTCAACAGGTTCCGTCGCTGTTGCGGGATTGGCAAAGATAACCATACCCATGGTAATGATGGCGATACAAAATAACAACGGGCGTTTTATGATCTTTTTGTCCATCTTTTCCTTCTCCTTTTTCGCTATAAAGCCGATTTTTTGAATACATAAAAATTTATTCAAGTTTTGCACCCCTTAAAAAAACAGTGTCCACCAACTGAAATAATTCTTTAAATTGCTCAAGCAATTTAACCTGCACATGAAATATGCTATGGAGATGTTCTTTCTTTTCCCTCGATCATACACTCGGCCAGCAACCGGATGAGAAACCGGATCATCTGATAGCGTGTTTTATCTGGTGGCAGGTGATGCGAAACTCAAACAATTATTGTTAAATATCCTATAGAACAATATATCTTGTATGTCAAATAAAAAACCATACAATATATAGTAATTAAAACCTGTGTTATTATCGAGAGGCGTTTTAAAATAAATTGTGACCAGATGATGAATTTTCGCTAAAATTCAGAAAAAACAAGGACATGACGAGATATGAGAGATTTTAGTTTTCGCTGGCGTTCCCCGCAGCCCCGTTGAAACGCGATCTCCGCTTTGCCCCGGCAAACCGTGGGAAATGCGCTCGCGGTTACGGCAGGCGCGTAACAGAATTCATATCAAAAAATCCCTTCAAAATACAAACCATAGACACCGACAGATTGCTGCGTTTACAAGCAGAATCAAACACCGATGACTCAACCCGAAGACCCGGTTTTTTAATGACAAAATATCCCGAATCGGTAAAACCGGCTTTCTATATCCAAACCCCCTGAAATTGCAAAAAGTTTTATAAAATTCGATTATTGACAACGCGCCTGACTTTCGGTATCTCATTTTTTATTGCCCGCAGGCGGGGTATCATTGTTACTGCATACTAGACGACCCCATATTGAAGAACATAATTTTCTTTCACCCTGCTCGGATGGCGGGTCGGAAACTCAATGAAATCAGGAGGAGATATGCGATACAAACCTTTCTGGATGACCCAAAAACATGGGATAACGCGACGCGACTTTTTATGGCTGTCGTCCATGGCTGCAGCGGGCTTAATGGTCGGGTGTGCCACCAATCCGGTCACGGGAAAATCCCAATTTATGCTGGTATCCGAAGACGACGAGATAAAACTCGATAAGCAGAACTCGTTAATTCAGTTTTCGGCGGATTACGGCCCGGTTCAAGACCAAAAGCTTAATGATTATATTAACCGGACCGGGAAAAACTTGGTAAAACAGACCCATCGTCCACACTTGCCGTACTCTTTCCGAGCGGTAAATGCGACCTATGTAAATGCCTATGCATTTCCGGGGGGCAGCATTGCCGTCACCCGAGGGATTCTATTGGCGCTGGACAACGAAGCTGAATTGGCCGCCCTGTTGGGGCACGAATTGGGCCACGTAAACGCACGACATACCGCCCAACAAATGTCAAAAGGCGTGCTGACCCAGGCGGTTGTCGGCAGCGTCTCCGTGCTGGCAGGGACCCAGGGAGCCTTGTACGGCCAGATGGCATCCCAGGTGGGTGCAATTGGAGCCGGTGCGCTGCTGGCCTCTTACAGCCGAGATAACGAGCGTGAAGCCGATGAATTGGGGATGGAATATATGGTTCGAAGCAATTATAGTCCAAAGGGCATGATCGGTTTGATGGATATGCTCCAAAGCCTTTCAAAGCACAAGCCCGGTGCCATCGAATTAATGTTTGCCACCCATCCGATGGGTGAGGAACGTTATAAAACCGTCGTTGAAACCGTTAATTCAAAATATAAGTCGGCGCTAAACCGACCCTTATACCGGGAACGTTATATGGACAATACCGCTCGACTGCGCGCCCAAAAAGAGGCGATCGAAGAAATGCAAAAAGGAGAAAAAGAAATGGGAAAGCGCAGCCACAGCCAAGCCGACGCCCATTTCAGAAAAGCTTTAAAAAAAGCCCCCGACGATTATGCCGCCCTGGTCTATATGTCCACCAGTCAGCTGATCCAAAAAGAATACGCGGTGGGACGCCAATACGCAGAAATGGCCCAAAAGGTCTATCCCCAAGAAGCCCAGGCGTATCATTTCAGCGGTTTTGCGAAAATTCATTTAAAAGATTTCGAAGGCGCCTATGAAGATTTTAACATCTATGAGGGATTGTTACCCGGCAACCCCAACACCATCTTTTTTAAAGGCTATTGTCAGGAAAAAATGCAGCATGTTCCAGAAGCCGCCAAAGAATACCGTCGCTATTTACAATTTGTGCAACAGGGTGAATACGCCACGTATGCCTATCGACGTATAAATGAATGGGGCTACACACAATAAGGGAGACCTTTGGAAAATGTTCATTTTTGCCTGCCCAGTTAAATTCGTATTTAATATTTAACCGGGGTTCAAGTTTAAGGAAGACGAAAATTTTAACCACATGAATACATTGAGTATTTCGAGGATAGCGCTAAAGCTTCACTTCGTGCACAATTTGAGACTGACGCAGAAATTGGGCAAAAAGGGGGGTTTTGCAAAGGTCTCTAAGGATCTTCGAGATAGCTTCTAATCAGTCCATAATGATAAGAACAAGTCCGAGGATTGCCCCCAGTAACAAGGCAGAGGTCAATATCCCCATGAGTGCCGACGGAATCCCCCTAAACCCTTCTTTCTCCAACTTCTTATTTGCGATGTGATAGGTTGCAGGAAATTTGGAAAGAATATTTGTCAATGAAGCTCCCCGCTGCAAGCGGCGGGGTATTGAAAATCATAATAAAAACCAAAATAAAAGCCGTGGAAGAGTCGAGGAACCGTCCCTCAAGAAAAAACGGGCTATGATAAATACAACTTAGCCCGTCGGTAATAATTGGCTGAGGGACCAGGATTCGAACCTGAATTAACGGGGCCAGAACCCGTCGTCCTGCCGTTAGACGATCCCTCAATTAATAAAATTTCTTAATACAAAAAAACGAAAGTTGAGTCAAGATAAAACTGTCAATTCTTTTTTGTTATGAAAAACCCTTGACAATCAATTTTGTTTAAATTACTAGAACCGCAAACGAAAACCAAGTCATTGGTTATCAGATATAATTATTTTAAATTCAAATAGTTATGACTCAAAATTACTCATAACTGTAGCGAATCGAAACAGATTTAAGTCAAATTGCGTAATTGACAGATTCACCGGAAAGCTGCAATTCAGCATCTAATCTGCCGTCCTCATTACGGTGATTTTATATTTCCCGAATCATGTATTCCTTGGCTAAATTACCGACTAGAGGTCATTTTGTACCCGAAACCGGACAGAAAAAAAGGATGATATTGATGACAGAATCTGCGAACGAGAGAGGACCCGTACTCAAAGGACTGGATCCCGAACTAAGACAGATGGTCATAGATACGGTCAGACAGTTTAAGACCCGTCTCTTTACTCGCGAAAAAATTCTTGAATATGACAAAAACGAATTCTTCCCGGAAGAGACCATCCGCGAGATACTGGGACCGGACATCGGACTACAGCTCCTATTTATCCCCGAAGCCTATGGCGGGATGGGCGGCGGTACTCGGGACTGCTGTGAAGTCATTCTTGAAATGTGTAAAATATGCTTGGGAATCGGCACAGCTTTTTTTGCCATCCAGCTCGGTTCCGAACCCATCATTGTCGGCGGTACCGAGGAGCAGAAATCAAAATGGCTTGGCAAAATTGCAGAAGGGAATTCCCTTGTGGCCTATGCGGTCACCGAAGCCGGTGCCGGCAGTAATCTTGCGGCACTAAAGACCAAGGCCGAACCGGTTCAAAATGATGCCGGTGAAGTCACAGGGTATGTCATTAACGGTACAAAGCAATTTATCTCCACCGGAGGATATGCCGATTTTATTACCCTTCTGGCCAAAACCCCGGAAGGACCTGCATTTTTTGTTGTGGAAAAGGGAACACCAGGGTTTGTTCAGGGCAAGGGAGAAGAGAAACACGGCATCCGGGCTTCGAACACCTCCCCGCTATCTTTTACGGACGTTTTTGTTCCGGTTGACAATCTCGTTGGGGGGTTGCCCGGTATGGGCATGAAGCACGCCGGTAAGGTTTTTGGATATACCCGGCTTATGGTCGCCGCCATGGCGCTGGGCGCCGGCCAAGCGGCAATTGAGATTGTAATCCCATATGCCAAAGAACGCATACAGTTCGGGTCTTCGCTTTCCGAAAAACAAGGTTACACCCACAAACTAATCGTCCCCCATGCCGTAAGGTTCGAAGCAGCAAAGGCATATATGGACGAAATTGCCCTCAGAATCGATTCGGGCGAATCTGAACTTCACGTGGAAGGCTCCATTGCCAAGTTGTTTGCCACCGAGTCTGCCGACAAAGCTGCCAACGACGCCATCCAAGCCCTTGGCGGTTACGGTTATATCACAGAATTTGAAGTGGAAAAGATCAAACGCGATGTAAAGATCACTTGTATTTATGAAGGGACGAGCGAAATTCAACAGAGCATCATCAGCACGTTTCGATGGAAAGAAACGCGCAAGTCAAAAGGCGATTTTTACCAATCCATTTCCCGGGAATTGGAAACGCTGGATAGCGGTATAAACGATGCCGGGTGTCGGCGCTACGGGCTTGCAGCCGGTGTTTTAAATGATACCATCATGTTGGCTCATGACAACCGGCTGACCCGCAAGCAGCATGTCATGTTCTTACTGGCGGATATGATGACCCATGTGGAGGTTGGAGCAAGTTTGGCGCGCAAAGCGGTTACCCTCTCAAAAAACGGTAACCCGGAAGCTGAAAAAATCAAAGCCATGTCGAGGATCTTTGCAGGCGAAGTCGCGCAGCTTGTGTCCCAAAACGCCCTTAAAATACTGATGGGCTCCGGTGTATTTGATCAAAAGACGGCCCATGAGTTTATGGAAACCCATTCCTATAACCAACTGGTTTGCAGCAGTCTGAATGTCATAAATGACATGGATCTGATTGCAGACATACTGTTTGCGAGGTAATCATGACGGAACAAAAACAACGCATTGTTGTCGTTACTGGGGGGTCGAGAGGGATTGGCAGGGCTATCTGTATCGCATTGGCAGCACCAGACACCGGCATCTATTTTAATTATTTTTCTCCAAGTGATCCCGATGCCGAAGCTGCCGCTGCTGCGGAAACCGAAAAACTTGTCGCCGAAGCAAAAGGTTCTGCGGCAAGCAAAAGTGTCAACATTGCAAAAGAAAATGAGGTTGTTAACTTTTTTAAAGAGATAATCGACAAAACCGGACGGATAGACGTTCTGGTAAACAATGCCGGTATCACCAAAGACGGGCTTTTGGTCCGTATGAAAGAACAGGACTGGGATGCTGTCTTAAATATAAACTTAAAAGGTGCATTCACTTGCACAAAAATTGTTTCCAAAGTCATGATGCAGCAGCGTTATGGCCGTATTATTAATATGGCTTCGGTTGTCGGCGTAACCGGC
>DATKWE010000184.1:0-12943 GCA_035529735.1 Desulfobacterales bacterium
GGCATGGAGCAGAAATTTAGGCCCATTTGATGCATTCCAACAACTTCGGGGTTATCTTTTGAGACGGCATTTCCCACAACCACCAGGTCCGGGCCGTGTGAAACGTTCTTTTCGCTGAAACCCTCGACAATCTTTATGCCCTTTCCGGAGAGAAAATCGCTCATGGGCGGATATACCTTCTCATCCGAGCCGGTCACGTCAAAGCCCAGATCCTTAAGCATGCTGCCAAGGGCTCCCATCCCGGTGCCACAGATGGCAATCAGGTGTATGCGTTTGACATTGTCAGAGATTCGGTTTTTGCTCAAATCCATTTTTGGTGGGTTCCCTTTCAAAAAAATCATCGTAAAAGCACGAAAATCGAAGACACGTGGATATGGATCATACAAAATTATGGTATCTTTGTACAGTTTCATGTATACAGGACACCCTATGTTGGATCGACATCTCAAAAAAACGCTTCAAGACTTCGCACGCGGTTCGGGGCGCATTACAATTTTAACCGGCGCCGGCATCTCTGCTGAAAGCGGAATTCCCACCTTTCGTGGACCCGAAGGGTACTGGACCATCGGTTCAAAGGAATACCATCCCCAGGAAATGGCGACCTATAGCATGTTTGTGAAAAAGCCCGATGAGGTTTGGAAATGGTATCTGTATCGAATCGGCGTTTGTGGAAAGGCCTCGCCGAATCCGGGACATTTTGCCCTGGTTGGAATGGAAACGCTTTTCAAAAACCGTTTTACGCTGATCACTCAAAATGTAGACAATCTGCATTTGCGGGCCGGGAACCGTTTGGAAAAAACGTTTCAAATTCACGGGAACGTATTTTTCATGCGCTGTGCCGGCGAATGTGCATTAACAGTGTATCCGATCCCGGAAGATTTGAGCGGCAGAGGGAAAAATGAAAATTTAACGGAAAAGGACCGCAGCTTGCTGATGTGCCCGGATTGTGGCAGCCGTACGCGGCCTCATGTGCTCTGGTTTGATGAAATGTATAACGAGCATTTCTACCGATACCACAGTGCGCTGAATGTCTCCGGGGAAACTGAATTGCTGATTGTGGTTGGAACCTCCGGCGCCACCAATCTTCCGAACCAGGTGGTATGGGAAGTAAAAAATCGTGACGGCATCATTATCGATATCAACATCGAGGAGAATCCATTCTCGAATCTGGCGTTAAAAAGCCGGCGCGGCTTTTTTATAAAGCAACCCAGCAGTAAGGCGTTGCCGAGTATTTTACACGTGTTTAAAGAAATTTTAAAATGAGCGTCGACGCATGCATGCGTCGGTTCTTTCTAACGATTCCTAAACCACTCAAACGGCACACGTTTTTAAAAAAAGATCATCCATTTCGCTGTTCAATAAGGCCTTATAAAAAAACTCCCGAACTGCTCATATATTTAAACAATTTAAAATAGTCTCGAGATAAACGGATTTCATCTGTTGGTTGGCCATTGCCTGCTTAATGGGCGGGAGTTTCAGAATAACCCCAATATTTAAAAAAAATGTCTTTTTCAGAGAACTGTTGCAAATATGCGGACTATTTTAATACAACAGTATTATATTTTTTCAAAATTATTGGAAAAATCTATTGCAATTTAAAATCGTCGCTTATATGGGGGCAAATTCTAAGTGAATCAATAGGGTCCAGAGTTAACATTAAATCATTAAAGCGGGGAATAAGAATATGGCGACCATCGAAGATATCAATATGGCATTAAAAGAGACGACGCTTACAAAGATCTTCTTTACCGATCTGAACGGCAGAATCATGAACTTGCCGATAAATCCCGAGAATATTGAATCGATCATTTCACATGGAATCGGTTTTGATGGAAGCTCCGTCGCAGGATATGCCACAGTTGACAGCAGCGACAGGCTCCTTTTTCCGGATCCTGAAAGTTTTCGTATTGTAGAATTGGCGGATGAAAAACTCGGGTTTTTTATCGGCCATATTTATAATGATAAAAAATCCCGTGCACAAGCCGATCCCCGGTCTGTTCTGGAACGCGTCCTGAAAAAAGCGGAAACAGAATACGGATTCAAGTTTCAGGTGGGTCCGGAGCATGAATTTTTTATACTTGCCGGAGATGAATTCGGCGAAAAAATTTATTCTGACAAGGCCGGCTACTTTCAATCCACGCCTCACGGCAAAGGAGAACTGGTGCGGAACAGGATTGTTGCCGTTCTAAAAGCATGTGGGATTCGGTTTGAAAAAGCGCATCATGAGGTCGCGCCTTCACAGCATGAAATCAACCTGGAGTGCACAGACCCCTTGACTGCTGCTGACCGAACCGTACTTTTTAACTATATAACCCAGAAGGTTGCGGTGGAGTTCGGCTATCACGCGACGTTTATGCCCAAACCATTTGACGACTTCAACAGAAATGCCTTTCATATTCATATTTCCATGCAGGATATAGATGGGAAAAACCGGTTTTACGATGCAGACAGCGAAGACAATATCAGCAGTATCTGTAAAAAATTTATCGCCGGCATTTTACACTATGCCAGGGAATCGTCGATCATCATGGCGTCAACTTTCAATTCATACAAGGCATATATTCTTGATCGGGAAGCACCCATTATTAGAAGCTGGGGGTTAAGGAACAGAAGTTCAATGGTCAGGGTGCCGTATTCCCAAAGCCCCGAAAGCACGAGGATCGAGTTGAGAAACCCCGATCCAGCAGGCAACCCGTATCTTCAGATTGCGACGTTAATTGCCATGGGTCTTCAAGGCATAAAAGAAAATTTTGACTGCGGACCCCCGGATATCGGAAGCACGTATAAAAAGAAATACAAATACCGCCTTTGGGACAAGCGGTTTTTGCCCAAAAGCATGTTCGAAGCTCTGGTTGAAGCCGATCGGAGCAAATTTTTGAAAGATTTTCTGGGAGATCGGATTTACAATGCCTACATGGCCCTTAAAATAAATGACTGGGAGGATCACAGAGTTCACGTTACTCCAAGAGAACTGAATAAATATCTGAGCATATAGGAGGATTATATAATGGAAGCATGGGTTGAACAACTCCAAAATAGCGTCAATACCCTCGAGAGGCTTAAGGAATTCATCAACGTTACCCCGGAGGAAGAAACGGCCATAAATACGCTCAACACCCAATGGGGGACAACACCTTATTTTGCGTCTCTGATGGATCCGGATAACCCTGAATGCCCGATACGCAAACAGGTTATTCCCTCTATGAAGGAAACAGAGAATCGATACGGAATGCCTAATTATTTGATTTGGAAAGAAAACCGTGACACCGATGAGGTCAGACCCGATTGTATTGCCAGACAGTATTATGACCGCATCGCCTTTACAGTGACGGATGTCTGTGCAAATTACTGCCGTCACTGTTTTCGAAAAGAACTCGTGGTCGACCGTAATCTTAAGCTTCGCTTCGATTTTGAAGAAGGTATCGAGTGGATCACGGATCATAAGGAGATTCGTGACATTCTGATTACAGGCGGAGATCCTTTCATACTTTCAGACGACAAGATTGAATATCTTATTCACAAGCTGCGAGAGATTCCCCATATAGAGATGATTCGTTTTGGAACGCGAACACCGATTGTTCTGCCCCATCGAATCACCGACAATCTTAAAAAAGTGTTAAGCGGCTTTCATCGGGTTCCCATATGGGTGAATACCCAGTGCAATCATCCCAAAGAAATTACGGAAAAGACGGCAGAGGCGGTCTACAATCTTCTTTCCTGCGGTGTGAATGTCGGCAATCAGGCGGTGTTGTTGAAGGGAATCAACGACGACGTAGAGACCTTCAGGGAACTGCATCAAAAACTTTTGGCAGTTCGAATCCGACCTTACTATGTTTTCTACTGCGAGCCTGCGCCGGGAATCGATCATTTCCGAACACCGGTTGAAAAAGGCGCAGAACTCATCAGAGATGCGCTCCGGGGTCACACCACAGGTCTGGCCCAGCCCATGTATGTCATTGCAACAAATATCGGCAAGATTCCTTTAATGCCGGATTATTATATTGTGGATAAGAATGAAAAAGAATACACGCTGAAAAATTACCAGGGTATTTATACCGCCATTCCGAATATTTCGGAATAGAATAAATTCTGTGATGACGCCCCATAACCCCATAATAACGTTTTTAAAGGCGCACAATCGGGAAATGTTTGCGCTCCTTGAAAAAATGGTGCTGATTCAGAGCGGCAGCACCAACAAGGAAGGTGTCGATGCGCTGGGCCGGTTCATAAAATCGACGTTTCAGTCCAACAATGTCTCATGCCAAGTGATCGAGCAGGACAAATATGGAAATCATCTCGTTGTCAGATCCCTCTGTCGGGGGCAATTCGACACACAGATACTCCTTGTGGGCCACATGGATACTGTATTTCCAAAAGATACCGGCTTTAACTGGTATAGAGAGGAAAACACCCACTGTTACGGTCCGGGTGTCATCGACATGAAAGGCGGTCTTGCCGCCGGAATATTCGCACTTAAAGCGCTGGATAACGAAAACCTTTTAACCCAGATACCTATCACATTCATATTTAATTCCGATGAAGAGATCGGCTCTCCCAGTTCTAAAATACTGGTTCAACAAGAGGCAAAAAACAGTATTTTTGCATTCGTGCTGGAGACAGGGGGACGGAATGGAGAAATCGTCACCGGTCGAAAGGGAAACCTTTCCCTTGAACTCAAGATCAAAGGAAGGGCCGGTCATGCTGCATTTGCCGGCAAGGATAAAGCCAGCGCGATTGTTGAGCTGGCACACAAAATCATTGAATTTGAATCCTTAAACAATCCTGATAGGGGAATCAGTGTAAATGTGGGTCGCGTCGGCGGAGGAATAGGACCCAATACCGTGCCCGAGCATGCTTCAGCCCGGATCGATTTTAGGTTTTTAAATAGTTCGGACAAGGCGTATCTCGAAAAAAAGATAGCCGAAATTACCCAAAAACAAACCATCCAAAAAACACGCTCCCAGTTTGTCGTATTGAGCGGCAGGCCACCCATGCCGGTTTCTGAAAAAAATAAAAAACTTTTTAACGCTGTCAAAGAAACGGCAACATCGATTGGATTGTCTGTGGACGAAGAATTCAGGGCCGGCGTATCCGACGCCAATCTGATTGCCGGAGAAAATACACCGGTCATAGATGGTCTGGGTCCCATCGGCGCCATGGATCACAGCGAAGACGAATACATGATCAAAGAAAGCCTGTTACAACGGTCAGCGTTGCTGGCGAATGCAATAATAGAATGCTGGAAGAAGTACAATCAGGGACTGCTATTCTGAAAGGCGCTTCTGGTAAACGGGAGGTTCAGTAGATGTTTAAAAACCTACCATTGGCAGGTTTGAGTTCTTTTGAAAAGCGATAAACTTGTTCAGTAAACCACGCCGGAGGCGAATAATTTTTTTGAACTCGGGCTATCCTCCTCAAACAGCGACAAATTTTATGCATCTGGCAGATACGGTGTTAGGTCACGGACATATTCCGTCAGCACTTTGAAACCTTGGTCTCTCAACGCCGAAACCGCGTTATCTTTATCTTTGGCGGCCACCCGCATAACCAGCTGATAAATACCGGGGTAATCTTTCTCCGGCCAGGTAACGAGGCTGAGGATGCTGATTTCCTGATCTTTTAGGATCCTCGATACTTCGGCGATGACCCCGACGCGGTCTTCAACCAGGACAATAAACCGGGCACTTCCCTCGCCAAATCCGATGGCACGAAGCAGAACTCTCATGACATCGCTACTCGTAATGATCCCCACAAGTTTTTCATCTTCAATGACCGGCAACGCATTGATTCTGTTTTTCTGCATAATTAAAGCTGCACGTTCAATGGTTGTGCCGGGTGGTATGGTAATAATCTTCTTGGACATTATCTGTTCGACGGTAAGTTGGGTGAGCAGGTAATTCAGCTCATGGACGCTGAGTGCGGTGGCCGGAGATGCCGAGGTCTGTTTAATATCCCTGTCCGATACAATTCCGGTCAAATTTCCATTTTTATCAACCACCAGAAGGTGGTTGATCCGCTTTTCGTCGATAATCTCCTTTGCTTTTTGCAAACTCGTATCCGGGGGAATGGTCATAAGGTATGTATTCATAATTCGGCCCACGTACATTGGAATACCTCCTTCGCATGATGAAGACGACAGAGCAGAAAAATAGGTATAATTTAACCTTAAGCGTTGCGGAAGAGAAAAATCAATTTAAACAATATCTTTGCTGTTTAAAGAAAATCTTCCTTCTTCAGCATAATCGATGGCATGTATAGCATAACTGTTATCAAATGACACCTGATAAAGTTGTATCGCCTCTAGTATTTCACAATCCTTTATACACGTTTCTTTAGGTTGATTTTTCTTAATACAATCTGCACATGGAGAAGAAATCATAATGGCCTCCTCTATAATGCCAATATTAAAATGAAAAACCACTTTTATAAATCAACGATGCATCATCTTCCAACCTTCCGACAAACTTTAAACGATTTTAATAAATGGAGTTACTATGCGTCACCAACAGACTTCTTCTGATCATGAAAGACTTCACAGTGCTTACACCACTTGCGTAAGTTCCCTTTCCGAAAAATTTCCGTGCAAACCTCACGATAATATTGAATTTTCGGGTCTTTAGGGCATTTTATTAAAGATTCGCCCATTCATACCTTCCTTTTCTTTGTTGTTTCAAATCGTTGATATTTTGGAACAAAATTTAGGATAGTATATAGAAAAATATCTTGTGTGTCAAGGAAAATATACCACAATATATTGTGATATCGGCCGGAACACCGTTTAACCCAAAAAATCAAAAAATAGAATAAATGGACCGTTTCCGTTAAACCTGCCGGCAAAGGAAGATTCTGGAAAGGTTTGGAAAATGCAAGACATCTTGCAATGATCCCATGGGATATGATATATTATTACGACAACTTGTCAGATGCTTTAGTACAAACCTGAATAATGCCAAATAAAGGCTGTCAATATGATGGATAAAATTTTTATTTACACAGACCATAAGGCAATAATTATTTGCCCTAAATGTGAGAAATCTAAAACAGTAGATGTATCCGAACACGTGCATACCCATGCGGCAGTGAAATTAAAACACCCGTGTGCGTGTGGATATGTGTATAACGTACTTTTAGAAAGAAGAAACAGATACAGAAAAATAGTCGATGTCCCGGGCACCTACACGCATTTTATTTCCGGGCGACAGTTGTCGAAAGGTTCGATGACCGTAAAAGAAATCACGCGCGCAGGATTGGGCTTAAAGCTTGATGCGGATGGAATAGAAAAATTTAAAATTGATGACACACTGTTCGTTGAGTTTCATCTGGACGACGAATCGAGATCTTTAATCAGGAAAGAGGCGATTATTAGAAATATTCGGGGTCCTTATATCGGGGCTGAGTTTTCCTCTGTAGATCTTTATGACAGGTCCCTTGGGATTTACATGTTCAAATAACAGTTCGGGATAAAATTATGGATATAAAAATACAGCTGAAAAAATTGATACAGACTGCAGAACTTTATCGATCTCAAGGGTTACTATCCGAGGCAACGGGGAAATATGAAGATGCGCTCACATTGTTACAGGGATCTGAGCTGATAGGGGGCGGTCAAAAACTGGCAGATATTATTTCAAAGAAAATCAGCGCTGTAAAAAATGATATTAAAAAAATAGAAAAGCAGCCGATATTGCCTGAAGTGTCTAGGGAGCAGCAGGATATTATTAAAAACCTGTTCACAGAGGCCAAAGACACGAGCAAAGAATCAGAAGTTCTCGAAGGCGCACTTACCCTGGCCAAGTTCGGACAGTTCGAGAGGTCTTTAGAAGAGTTAAATGAGCTGTTAAAGACACCTCACCTCCGAATGAAGGCCGCTAAAAATATTTTGCGATGCCATATGGCTCGAGCTTCAATAGAAGATGCGTATTCTCAATTTCAGAAATGGCAGTCAAGCAACCTTTTTTCTCCAAATCAACTGATCACCATACGCCTGTTTCTTGAAGTTTTTCGTTTTGACAACCTGAAGGAAAATGTTTCACTTCAATTAAGAGATCCTGAACATGTTGATGAACTTGAGATAACCGATGGAGAGTTCCCCGATATCTGCTCCATGATCATCACTTTTGATGACGGCCCCTTAAAGGGGGGGACATTTGTTCTGGATGTCAGTTTCCAGACGGGAAACGTAATCACGCTGTTTGTTGCCGGCCACAAAGAAGAAATGCTGGACAATTTTAAGGTTGGTAAAATACTGAAAAAATTACAGTTTAATACCACTATCGCCATATTTAAAGGTCAAGGGATCGTCGCTGAAAAGATTAAAATCGATTCCGGACCCAGACAGGGAGACTACCGACTGGACATCGAGGTAACGAGTTCGTAGATATTATTTTAAATCCTCATCCTTTTTTTGGGGTATCTGCCCTTCGGCATGGCCTTTCTTGCTTGTCACCTGACAAGAATCTTGCACTCAGGTGGGAATACCCAATTTGGGCAGGATATACGCCTGCAACAGATACCACACCCCCACAATTATCAATAACAAAAATATTTCATTCATATTTCCTCTCCTAATCCGATTTTTTCCGATCGAATTCGTTGATTTGTCAAACGTTTAAAAATAGATGGAATTAAAGACGACGCTCCACGTAATCGTGTGCATGTTTTACAGCCGCGGTGATCTCTTTGAAGTTCGGGAGGGTTGCCTCAATCTTCTCTATGTATTCACGTTCTTTAACTGCACGGAAAGAAGGGATAAAATTAAGATCAAATACCCAGCTTATCTGGAGCAGTTTAAAATCGTTGAGTGTCTTTAAATCTTGAATACGGGCAAAACGGCCGTTGTTCAACGCAGCGATAACGCTTGGCGAGAAAGCTGGATCATCGGGAAGGCCGATTTCTACAGCCGCGTTCAGCTGTTTATCACGCACCTTGTAATAATCTATAAAAACCCGCCAGATATCGAGCTTGTCGGCATCCCGAAGCAAGCGAATGAACAAAAGTGTTCTCTCATCCTGGTCTTCGGGAATTGTCATTGTATTGTGAAAGGCGATGGCTTTTGCGATCCATCGCTTTTCATCCCGATTGCATCCGGCCAGAACTTTATGCGCCGCCATCTGCCGGAGTCCGAGCATGGCATGGTTTTCGGAATCCATGTCCTTAAACGTTCCGTACACGGCATACTGTTTAAAGCGTCCGATATCGTGAAATAGACCCATGATTTCCGTCAATATCATATCCTGGTCCGACAGACCCAGAGCATTGCCCAGAAAGATCATATTCCGACACACACCCTCCGTATGTTTTTCTTTGAGACGGATGGTGCTGTTGTTTACGGGGTCGTCTGTGTAAAAGTCGGCAACATAATCCGTAAACCATTTTTTTAAATATGTTAAGTTTTTTCGGTTCATAACCATTTGATCGGTCGGGAAATTTTAGTATCGGATCTGTTCTGTTTTTCGAACCGCATACACCTGTCGGCACGGTGTTAAAAAAGCATCTAAACAAAATACATGAATCATACAATAGTATCGGAAATTAAGTTTAAAAGGGACGCATGTCAAGGTCAATATAACGATGTCCCTTTCCGCCTTGACTCTCGGGCACCGTTTACTTAAAATCGTTGCAAGAAAAAGCGGCATTAAACGGTTCATAAATCAAATCCATCGATGCCCTCGTCAAGACTATCATTATTGCAGCGGTTCATCACACTGAATTTTTTTTCGAATAATCGTCATTTTGTTTACGCTTATTTCGTAGAACCCTATCAATTATTATAGGGATAGAAAGCTGGACAAAAACGGCATGCCGGTTCCCAAAGTTGCACGGCAGCTGGGGCTGGAGGGTTTAATAAACCCCAAGGGTGACCTGTAAATCCATGAATCAAATTCTTCGCACATACGAAGACAAGCTCATAAAAAGCGGCCTGGTCAAAGCGGGAGAACCGTTACTGGGGTGTTTAGGTGCTGACCTTGAATGGAACCGAACGGACACGGATTTTGCCGTGTTTGAAGCGATATTTGAACGGCTGAACATTAATTCCCTTATTTTTTCTCGGCCTGCCGAGCCCTACCGCAGCATCATCGATTACCTGGCGGAGACATCCAACGGGATCATCACGCCCCACGATTGTGAAACCAGAATGTTTCTCCATGATCTCCCGGTTTCATTCCGGTTTTTGTCGGATGAAATTACTTCGATCTTGAAAAAGCGTAAAAGCATCATCATACCGGGCAGGGGTATTATCACTTACGGCATGGTGGGCATGGAGCAGGCATATGTCACATACGCCTCGGTATGTTTTGCATGTTTTATCAAATTCTTTTCCGATTTCCTTTGGGATGCAAAAAGGGGAAATGTTGATGAACGGAAACGCAACCTGTTCGATGGCGTCGTAGAGCGCCTTGATTCGCCGGCCTCGTTTCACGGCTCGCTGATGAACGGCCCGTTTAACTCGGCAGACAGGGTTTACCAAGCGATTCAGGAAGCGGGAAGGCTGACCGTCGAGCACCGTTTGGTCGATTCATATTTCGGTAACATCTCGTTTTGCCACGGCCGGACACTTTATATCAGCCAAACCGGAAGCAGTCTGGACGAACTGGGAGGATGTATCGATCCTTGCCCCCTGGACGGCTCGTCTTGCGTCCCCATTACCGCTTCCAGCGAACTTCCGGCCCACCTGAAAATTGTGCAAACGACCGGATATCGCGCCATCCTTCACGGGCATCCCAAATTTTCAGTCATACTTTCCATGGACTGCGACATTGAAAACTGCAAATGCCGCGGGGCGTGCCATCTAAAATGCCCCCATGACCGGTCTGTCCGCGGTATTCCGATTGTTTCCGGTGAAGTGGGTTCAGGTCCACACAGCCTTTGCAACACCGTTCCTGAGGCAATCAGGAGTGAACCCGGCGTAATCGTCTATGGCCATGGAGTTTTTACAGCGGGCACAACAGATTTTAACCGGCCTTTTAAAACCCTCATTAAAATCGAAAACAGTTGCCGGGAGGAATATTTTGACAGAATTGGGTGAGCTTTTATAATAAATCCAAAACTTCCGTAATATTGTCCAAGAGATCGATGATCAGAAGCTTGTTTCTTAATAGAGATCCTCTGCCCAAAATTATTTTGACAACTTCTGCGGTTTCAACGGCGGCAAGAACCGAAACCGCCGACGGAAGGCAGCCCAGCGAGGCTTCGGCGCCCCTTGATTTGAGATCGTCCGGTTGACCATATATCAACTCCAACCCTCGGTCCTCGGGGAAAATCGTGGTGATGTGTCCGGACAGACCGGCGACAGCGGCGGATACCAGGGGCGATCCAGCTTTTTTTGAAGCGTTTTCCAGAATAAATCGGGTTTTTATATTATCGAGACAGTCAACAACAACATCGGATCGACGGATAAGCGCGTCCGAATTCTTATCATCCAGATATTCATCGTGTCTGTGAACGGTAATCGACGCGTTGATTGCTTTGATCCGCTTAACGGCGGCTTCTGTTTTGTATTGTCCCATCGTTTCACGGGTACATAAAAATTGCCGATTCAGATTGCTGGCTTCAAAACGGTCGCCGTCTATCAGGTTAAGGGTGCCGATGCCCGTACGGGCCAGAATTTCAGAAACCGTCCCGCCCAGCCCTCCCAAACCCACAATACTGACCTGTGATTTCAAGAGGTTCGCCTGGTCTTCGGGGGAAAATGTCTTCATATTTCGAGCATAGCGTTCGGGTACCATACCTTCCTCAAGAGCGATAATTTCAATTTTTCGGCTGTCAATTTTGAATGACGTTGCAAGACTTGGAATATCCTCGGGAGAGATGCTGGTATAATCCGTATCGTCGGGATACTTTTTCGGGCGGGATCTCTCTTTTAATTTTTCGATAATTTGAGTTCTCAAAAAATCATCCTCCTCCCACCGGCGGGAAGATCCCTAAGCGGTCACCGTCGGCTAAGGTGGATGTCAGATGGCCCTTAATGCCGTTGATAAAAATAAGCCTGACATCATCTTCGGGGACACCGAGCGTCTCAAGGAGATGTTTCACGGTAGTTCCGGGCGCTATTGGATAGCGGTCTCCTGAATCCGGCGTGAATCGACTCAGTGTGGCAAATAGTTTTAAGGTAACATGCACCATCATGTTTACTCCAAATGAATGGTGTGGATCGGGTCTTTATCCACTCTTAGATACGGCTCCCGCTCCATCTCAATTTGGCCTTGAGAACGTCAAAATAATCCTGGTCGGGCATGGTGATCATGTTAACGGGATAGGCGCTTTTCCGGATAATGATGGTGTGGGCTTCATCGATCTCGATGCCGGCCTGTCCGTCGAATGTCAGCATGATATCCGAGGACTTTTTTTCAAGTCTTATTTTGATACACGCCGAATCAGAGACGATCAACGGCCGGTTGGTGAGGGTAAACGGGCATATGGGTGTCATTAAGATGCCCGGCACCGCCGGATGAATAATCGGGCCGCCGGCGGCCAGGGAGTAAGCGGTCGAACCGGTGGGGGTTGCAACAATGAGTCCATCCGCACTGTAAGTGGTCAGATACTGATCGTTGATGTAGGTTTCTATATGCGCAAGTCTGGCAAGTGCGCCCTTGTTGATGACAATATCGTTCAACACGGTTTCACATACCCGTTCTTCCCCATCACGGATTACTCGAACCAGAAGGCGCATCCTCGGTTCTGTGGTAAATTCATTGTTTAATACCGCTTCGGCAACAGAAAAAAGGCTCTCTTCTGCAATTTCAGCCAGAAAACCGACTTCGCCGAACTTGACGCCGAGAATCGGTATCTTCTGATTCCCTATCCAGCGGACCGCGCTCAAAAAAGTTCCGTCTCCGCCCAGCACGAAGACGCAACACAGATCCGCCGGAGCAAATGATTTGTCTCTGTCCGAAATTCTTTGCTTTGGCGGCAAGTTCTCTCTTCTGAAGGTGTCGATATTTTT
>DATKWE010000185.1:0-4248 GCA_035529735.1 Desulfobacterales bacterium
CGAGAGGTTCACGTACGGATGTGTGTCCAGGTAAGGTTGGTATGTTCAGCAGGAGTCAGTCCTGCCAGGGTAAGAATCAGAAGCCCTGTAGCTTGGATGGCAGGTACAAGGGAAACCGACTGCCTGAAGCCCATCGACAAAGCAATCCTTAAGGGATGTGAGCGAGTCACCGGGCCATAACGAAAATGAACGCACAGGTGGCCCCGAAAGTGAGAATCCCCGGAGGCCGAGCCCGCAACCGTAGGGCGAAGACAGAATGGACAGCCGAAAACTGATTGATACGGCTAATCCACTCCGGCGGGGTGGTAGCGATAGCACGGTGGCAAGGACACACCGAGCAACTGGAGAAGCCCTCCTCGTCCCAGGGAGAAATTCTTGGAGCAAGGTAGGTTCTATAACCGTGAACAGCGGGAAGTGAACCGAAAGGCGAGAGGGTGGCGGAAGGGTTCGTATGAGCAATGAACCGGAGTAACGTCCGGGGAGCAAAGGAACCATGCTGTTAACAATCTTCTGACAACACTGGGAGGCAGGGACGCGATGACAAAGACGTCTATCAGTCTGCAAGACCTGAGAAGGAAGATATACCTGAAGGCGAAGGCTGACAAAACATGGCGGTTTTGGGGGCTTTACGTTCATGTCTGTAAAATGGAAACGCTTAAATGGGCTTATCGCGATGCCAAGGAAAATGATGGAGCGCCGGGAATAGACGGCGTAACATTTGAAGACATCGAAAAGCCTGGATTGAAAGGCTTTCTTGAGCAGATACAAAGCGAGCTGTTCTCCGAAACATATCGTCCCATGCGCAATCGAAAGAAGGAGATACCCAAAGGCACTGATCAAGTCAGGGTTTTAGGGATTCCTTGCATTCGAGATCGTGTGGTGCAAGGGGCGCTCAAACTTATCTTAGAGCCGATATTTGAAGCTGATTTTCAACCCGGATCTTATGGTTATCGTCCGAAGCGAACCGCTCATGCGGCCATCAATCGTGTGGCTGAGGCAGTTGTGAAAAATAAAACCCGTGTCATTGATTTGGACCTTAGGGCGTATTTTGACAATGTTCGGCACGATATTTTGCTGAGGAAGATGGCCGACCGAGTCAACGATGACAAGGTTATGCGCTTGCTGAAGCTGATTTTAAAAGCCAGCGGTAAGCGGGGCGTTCCCCAGGGTGGGGTGATTTCACCGTTGCTCAGCAACATCTATCTCAATGAGGTAGATAAGATGTTGGAGCGCGCCAAGGAGGTCACTCGGCGTGGCAGATTCACATACATTGAATATGCTCGTTTTGCCGATGATCTGGTGATCTTGGTAGATGGCTTCCGGAAATGGGAGTGGCTTTTAAAGGCCGCTTATAAACGGCTTGTAGAGGAGTTTGAGAAGCTCGATGTTCAGATGAATCAAGATAAGACCCGAATAGTAGACCTTACCCAAGATCAAACCTTCAGTTTTCTGGGGTTTGACTACAGACGTGTTAAGACGCGTCGAAGGGTGCGGGGTGTGAGAATCACGCCCCGGATGAAGGCACGAACCGTCTTATTGGGAAAACTCAAGGATGTGTTCCGTCGCCATCAATCACAACCGGTAGATCGGGTTATATACCTGATTAACCCGATCATCAGGGGATGGGTCAACTATTTTCGGGTCGGAAACTCCAGCAAGTGCTTTGGATATATCAAAGACTGGGTGGAGAAAAAGCTCAGACGTCATTTGATGCATGCGAGAAAACGCCGGGGCTTCGGCTGGAACAGATGGAATAGGGCCTGGCTTTATGAGACTCTGGGATTGTATAACGATTATGGAGTCCGATATTACAGGGCCTGAAAGTGCTGCCAGTTCGATAGGTCCCATAAACTTTCAGATGAAGTTAACAGGGAAAGCGTAGTGCGGGAAATCCGCATGCTGCGTTTGACGTGGCGGGAACTGGAAACGGACCCATAAGGCACCGCGCCAGTTCTCGACCCTACCTGTGAGGGCCTGGGGGGTGAAATTCCCCCAGGCTACTCGACTGACAAATAAATATCAAGTGCCTCTTTTTTATGTGATATCATAATAATATATCACCAAATGATAGTTGTGGCGATAACTGCTAATAACGCACGTATCACGATCAAAAAAATAGTATGATATCATTTTTTAAATAGGGGCAAATCCATTTCGCAGGGTTTGTCTTTTTTGCTTTTTTATGGATTTTATTATATATGTTATCGGAGTTGATCAACCTTGGGTTGCTGTTCTGGATAGAAAGCACAGGTTTTTAACAGCCCGATTTTCAAGTTTTATTCTCAATATATCTTTAATTTCAATGAAACTACTAAAAGAGCATGCTACTATATTTTATAGTTGATAAAAATCAGACTATTTTTGGTTCAATTAGGGATATTAAATAGACGTCTATTAAACATTCCTATATAGAACAAAAATAAGACGTCTAAATAATATTAATGTTCAGCATCAAATAGCAACTGCTTATGTTTTGGAATATCTCCCTTTTGATTCTTGGGCTAGCTGCACTTACCTTTGGTGCCGAGGGTCTTGTCCGTGGCAGTGCTTCTTTAGCTATCCGATTAGGCCTTACACCTCTTATCATCGGACTGACCATAGTGGCCTTTGGCACGAGCACACCAGAACTCGTAGTAAGTTTAGGTGCTTCGTTGAACAATCAAGCCGATATTTCCATTGGAAACGTAGTTGGGTCTAACATATTTAACATCGGCATCATTCTTGGGCTTACTGCATTGCTCTGCCCAGTAAAAGTAAGTCTTCAAGTCATCAAGAAAGATGGGCCGATTATGATTGCTGTGTCGCTTTTGGCATTATTTCTTATAACTAAGGGTACCATATCCAGACTGGAGGGAATTGCGCTTTTTACTGCGCTTGTCGCATACACGGCCTACAGCATTTGGTTGGCCAAAAAAGAGGTGTCCGCTGAAATCAAGCAGCAATTCCAGGAGGGGGTTCCTTCCCAATCAATATCTTTGTATCGAGATTTATTATTTATTGGCGGCGGGCTTTTACTTCTTGTCACAGGTTCTCGCCTTCTGGTCATATCAGCAACAGATATCGCCCGTCTTATTGGAATAAGCGAGGCGGTTATAGCTCTTACGATAATAGCAGCAGGGACGAGTATGCCCGAACTTGCTACTTCTATAATTGCGGCATTACGACGTCAGCCTGATATTGCTGTGGGAAACGTAGTTGGGTCGAATATTTTCAATATCCTCGGCATCCTGGGAGTGGCATCCATTGCAAAACCTCTATCGGCAACTGGAATAACAAAATTAGACTTGTGGGTAATGGTGGTTTTTTCTGTTGCTTTACTGCCGCTTCTGTATACGGATTTAAAACTTCAGAGGTGGGAAGGGGGATTGCTGCTCCTTGGATACGGTGCGTATTTATGGGTTTTGTGGCCTTTAAGTTAATTTCCATTCATATTAATAGACGGCATGAGCCGAACAAACGGTTTAAGAAGAATTGCCGAATCTGCTGCGCTCCTTTGCCAACCTCTTAACCATAGCGTTACAGATACTGCTATGTATTCCAAGTTCTAAAGTGGGTTCAAAAGCTGTGATATCGTCCAATTGAAAATTACTGTGTCAAAATACCTCGAATTCGACCTAATTTAGTATAGGAATTAGTGTGGGAAAAATTTCCAAAATTTGCCAAAATCGACAAAAATCAGAAAAAACAAAGAATTTAAATTAATAGTAAAAACAATTTAATATAGACTTTTGAGGAGGTTAGGAAGCTCAAAAGGTTCAAGTTTCGAATCCGTAGGCCGCAGGTTCGAATCCTGCCCCCGCATTGCGGGGTTTCACATCTTTTGGGTAAAATAATGTGTTCAACGGGCGTACCAAAATATTAATCAAAAACAAATGTTTGCGAAAGGGGTCGGTTTGGGTTAACTGACTCCTTTTCGTATTTTGAAAGGGATTGTTCCATTCATTTGCGATCATAAACAGGCCGGTTAAATCAAACAGGCTCAATCGTGACAAAAAACATTTGACTCGCTATGAAATGTATTATATATAGATCATTATTAGCTATTGCGATATTTTTATAGATCATTACAAGGATATGATAATGGCTCGAAAACCCATCGAAAACCACTTGCCGTTACCGGTTCGTCACGTGCTTAAAGAACTGGGGATGTTGATTGTGACTGGACGCAAGGAAAAGCAATTAACCCAGGCGGAACTGGCAAAGCGTGTAGGTGTTGGTCGAATGACCGTCGTCCGGATGGAACATGGC
>DATKWE010000186.1:0-9289 GCA_035529735.1 Desulfobacterales bacterium
GACTGCCGGGGTCCGAGAGCGTGGCATGTAGTGAGAGAAGCATCAGGAACTTGGGAGGCCCTTTATCCTCCTTGTAAAAGGTAGGACGTATCAACCGCAAGAAGAACGTCTGATGGGTTGAAGGGAGTCAGATCATTCCATAGTACTCTGAGACGGTAGGACCGATCACACGCCTTTGCCTAATACAATGTGAAGGCCCGGGGAAGGGAATGACGGTATTGTGCAGCTCGCAAAGGAAACATATGCAGATAAGACAGGCTGACCAACATATGCAAACCTCACTGCGGGGAATAGCAAAGAAAGACCCAAAACATCGATTCGGGAACCTTTACAGTTTATTGAACGGGAAGAACCTGTGCCGGTGCTTTCCCAAATTGAATAGGAAAGCAGCTCCAGGAGTAGATTTTGTTGATTATGAGGCTTTTGGAGCAAACCTTGACGAGAATATCGACAAGACTGTCAATGATTTAAAGACTGGAGGGTACAAAGCGAAGTTGGTTCGTCGCAGCTACATTCCAAAAGTCGGTGGCCGTCGGCCGCTTGGCATTCTTGTTGTTGGCGACAAGGTTGTACAGACAGCAGTTGCCGAAATCCTGTGTGCCATATTTGAACAGGACTTTCTGTCTTGCAGTCATGGATATCGTAGGGGAAAAAGTCCCCAACGGGCCGCCCTTGAATTAAGCCAAAGGTTACATAGGGGCAGATTCCGCTGGATCATTGATGCGGATATCAAGGGATTCTTCGACAGTATTGATCATGATTGGCTCATGAGGATGCTTGAGCAACGGATAGATGATCGTGCTTTTCTTGGCCTTATTCGTAAATGGCTGAAGGCCGGTATTCTGGAGGAAGACGGGCAGGTAATTTATCCCGTTACCGGCACTCCCCAGGGAGGTGTTGTATCTGCCGTGTTGGCGAACATCTATCTGCATTACATTCTTGATCTGTGGTTTGAGAAAATTGTCAAACCTCGCTGTCGTGGCGACGTAATGCTGATGCGTTTTGCCGATGATTATGTTTGCTGCTTTCAATACCACAATGATGCTAAGCGCTTTTACGATGTATTGGATAAGCGTTTGGGAAAATTCGGGCTTGAACTATCGCCGGAGAAAACGCGGAAGATCAAGTTCACGCGATTCGAAACTGAAAATAACAATAGTTTTACCTTTCTCGGATTCGAATACCGGTGGGGTGTTGGTAGAACAGGCAAACCTTTGGTAAAGATGCGAACGTCCAAGAAGAAATTCCGTTTGGCGATAGCTGCAATCCTTAAATGGATTAAGGAAGAACGCAGTAAACTTAGAACTGCAGCGTTGTTCATGAAGCTAAAGCAGAAATTGCAGGGGCACTGTAATTACTATGGTGTTAGTGGTAATTACGACATGCTGGACAGGTTTTATCGCCAGGTTTGCCGCATAATGTACAAGTGGTTAAATAGGCGAACGCAGAAAAAGAGCTGTAATTGGGTCGGTTTCAATGAGATGCTCATTCATTTCAAGATACCGAGTCCTCGAATTATCGGCTATTGGGATTAATCGATGCTTTTGTACGAAGTGAACAATACTGAGGAGCCCTGTGCGGGAAAACCGCACGCAGGGATCTGTGAGAGGGCGGTCGGGTAGCTGGCCGGTCTATCTCGATTGTTACTGAATAAGTCATGCAATTAATAAGATGTACAAAAAAACTCCAAAAAGAAATGGGGTTAAAGAAAAATGATATATCAGAGGATAAACCAAGAGAATCACCTCTTGGCTCATGGCATGCTAATTTGATTTACATTGATGGAAAGAAATGTATTTTATTTGTTAATGACAAAACGCTTTTTAATTTTATTGTTCCCGATATCTCAAGGGCACAAATAAGAGAGTTGTCAAGTATATTTAAAGTCAATCTGGAGTGTGTTCTTACTGCTGAAGGTGTTTCTGAAAGGGTGAAAACAAAAATACTTTCGGAGTACGAATCAATTCAATATGCAAATACCAACAGTAAAAGCATATTAGGCTCCATGAATGATTTAGCATTTCATTATAAATATCACATTCAATCTGAAGGTGGAGTTCACAGCTATGCTGTGCCAAGTATTATAAAGAAATTGAATCACATGCCTATGGGGGCATTAGAATATGTGTTTCCTATTGAAGCATTGAAGGCAGTTTATGAAAACGTAACATAAATAAGGGTCAAAAGCAGATTTGAGCCCTTTTTCACAAAATTAGAATATCATTAATCAAAAAGAAAAAAAGTATGAAAAAAATTATTGATCTTGGACTATTGATTATTATGGTTTCCCTGTTATTCATGACCAGTGGCTGTAACTCCACAGATCCAGAACCTGAATTGCAATTGCCATCTGAATTAACAATGCAACTCGATCATCTTATTGACAGCACAATGTCGGCAAATAATTTACCGGGTGTTGTTGTTGGGGTGTGGATCCCCGGTAGAGGCAATTACTTGAAAGCTTTTGGAAAAGCAAATCTTGAAACGAATACGAAAAGACAGTTCGATGATCCATTCCGGATTGCAAGCATTACCAAAACATTTACTGCGACGGTAGTATTGTCTCTGGTTGACGATGGCCTGTTAGATACTTCTGATTTTTTATCAAAATACCTGCCCAATTTCCCGAATGCCGAGAATATTACCATTAGAAACCTACTCCGAATGAGAAGTGGAATCGTAGATTATGCCAATGCCTCAATCTTAGAAGAATGGTATAATGATGTACATAAAAATTACCCGTTAGATACCCTTATTGACATGATGGCTTCATATGGCGGTGAATTTGCTGCAGCCGGACAGGAAACAATTTATTGTAATGGTAACTATACGATTCTTGCTAACGTTGCCGAGATTGTTTCAGGTAATAATTTCGCAAGTTTGGTAAATGAAAAGGTCTTTCAGCCGTTGAATTTAACATCCTCTTCTTATCCTGAACCCGATAATTATAATATAGAAGGTAGCAATCGTGGATACTCGTGGGAGAATTCTACAAGTCGTTTTGCTGATAAAACAGAGATGAATACAAGTTGTGCAAATGGAGGCGGTGCGATCATAAGCAACATGAACGATTTAGAAAAATATGCAAGAGCGCTATATCAAGGGACCTTGCTATCAGAGGAAACTCAGCAGAAAAGATTAGAGACCGAGATTTTTAAAGGTGCGCCTCCCATTTTACAATACGGAGAAGGAATCCTTAAACAGGGTGAGTTTTATGGTCATAACGGAACTATTTTCGGATTTTCAACAGAAATGTTTTACCTGCCGGCTGAGGATGCTGTTATTGTGATAAACGTCAATCGGTTGGACTTAGATGACAATAGTTGGTCGGAAGGATTATTTGTCGCAATAAGCAGGTTGGTGTTTCCTGAACATGTCTCTTGGTAACCAAAAGGCCGAAAGGACCGAAAATCCGGTTGCTAACAAGATCTAAATGCAAGCGGGCAGATAGATATGAAATAAAGTAATATTTTTATGGATGAACTGATGCTATTTACGGATGGGAGTGTGAATACTCATTCAAAAATTGGATATGGGGCTTACCTGGCTGTGTCTGAACGTGGACTTTCGTTGGATTCTTTGCGGCCCCGCGTGAAATGGAGGCGATTTGAGCATACGTCTTCAACGAAAATGGAATTGCAGACGTTGTTATGGGCTCTAAGCGATATTCAAGCATTGGGGAGTCGGGTGATTGTGTATACGGATTCTCAAAACATCATGGGTTTACAGGGAAGACGTGATCGGCTTGAGAAAAATGATTATCGTTCAAAGAAAAATAAGCGCCTCAAAAATTATGCGCTGTATCAGGAATTTTATAGAATGACCGATCAGTTGGATTGTGAATTTGTTAAAGTGCGTGGACATCGGGTATCGAATCAAAAAGATGATATTGACAGGCTTTTTACACTTGTGGATAGAGCTTCAAGGAATGCGCTGAGAGGAGACAATCGGTGACCTGTCGTTTTCAGCAAATAGATGGAGCAGACACCGCTCCCTTTGGTCGCGGCTGCGCTTCGTTTGCCGCCTTTTTCACCCAAATGCAAATGCAGGATGAGATGGCCGTTTATACTCGGTCGGGTCCTTCTGTCCTCCGGTTCCGGTAGCCTCGATAATACTTAAAAACATTATCGATATAGTACCGGGTGGACTTGAACGGTGGGATCCCTTTATGCTGTCTCACATTTTTACTCCCGGCGTTGTATGCTGCAAGCGCCAGTTCAACATCTCCGTCAAATTGATCCATGAGCTGCTTAAAGTACCGGACGCCGCCGCTGATGTTCTGGCGAGGGTTGAAAACATCTTCTATGCCCAGTGCGTCGGCGGTTCCGGGCATCAGCTGCATGAGACCTTTTGCCCCGCTTTTGGAAATCGCCTTGGGATTGTACCCGGACTCCGCCATAATAATCGCCTTTACCAGGGCAGGATCGACTTGGTGTCGGCTGGACACCTGAATGATGATGGGGTGAAACAGCCGTTCCTTTTTATTCATATGTCTGAATAGTGCGCCGTAAACACTATACCCCCCGGCATTTTCATCCGTCAGGGGCTCGGAGATGGAAGACGCTGATATACCAGAGGCATTTTTTATTACGCGGACATGCCTCTGGCCGCTATGGATTGAGACAAGAGACACGCTCAGAATCATTGCGAAAATGAAGAAAAACCGAATAATTTCAACGGATAGTATCTGTATGGTAATTTTTTTGTCCATTTTAGCTTTCTTTTTTTCAAACGTGCTTGGTCATGAACCGGGCGAAGTAGAAGGTAATAGAATACCTTTCATAATATGCAAGAACCGTGCGAGAATATGGGTGTAAAATATAACCATATAAATATTAAGTGGTTATATTAATTTTGGCTCAAGGACCGGTCGGCGAATTCTTAAAATTTATGTGAAATTGTGGCGTGCGCACCCTAAAATACTATGGAAAAAATTACTTAGTCCTAAAAAGCCTGGTCCTTCCCCGCATGGCGGGAGTCAGAGTTCCCCGGCTCTGCCTTGGCAGTTTGGTGTCTTAAATCACAAATTTCAAGCACCAAATTACAAATAAACCCGCCTGCCATTGCAAGGCACGAGCGGGCAGGTCTCAAATTCCAAATTTCAAACCGTTTCAAAGCGATTGTTTTTTTTGTTTGGGATTTTGAATTTCGGTCATTGTTATTTGTTTGTTTTTTGGGATTTATTATTTGGAATTTCAATAAGTCAATGAACTTTCAATAAAGCAAATCCCCTCTGGGGATAAACAAAGCCTGGTCCTCTGAGCCAGGATTGTTAACATTCTTTTGGAATCCTGCAAGGAGTGATAAATTTTTTCAATTTTGTTACCCTCGGTTAGGGGTAATTGACTTTGGCCCCAAAGTGAATATTGTTATTTCATAATGCCACATTGTGGCAAATCTTATTGTTCGGTATCGGCAACCTCAAGAAGAAAGTGTGCATTTTATATCCACTTGAAGCCCGGGATTCGATTAAACTGGATATTCCATATCCACCGTGTGATTTCAGGCGGATTGGAAATGGTTATATTTTGATGGTATAAAAGATATATGAATCAATTAGGCTCATATTTACAGTATGTTATTGGTGACATGTTTTTAGTGCCATAATCTTGGCACACCATTTGCTGATACTGATATAGAAAATCAAAACAATGATAAAGAAAAAAATAGGATAAGGAGGTATTCAAAATGAGAAAAGTTGCAAGTAAATTACTCGTTATTTTAACGGTCTTTGCCGTTGTAGGATTTGGAGTGTATGCATTTGCCGACGGCGGAATGGGTTACGGCCAAAACCGCGGAGGCGGGGATCATAACGGCTCGGGCTGGCAACATGGTGGGTCCGGATGTCCTGGCTACGGAGGACACATGCGGGGTGACCTGGGTGATGAAGAAATTCAGAAAATGGATCAACAGCGAAAGGCATTTCATGAAGCCAACAAAGACTTGAAGCAGAATGTTTATCAGAAGCAGCTTGAACTTGAAAGTGAGTTTGCCAAGAAGGCACCTGACGCTAAAAAAGCCGCCGGTATACAAAAAGAGATCTCCGATCTCCAAGCCCGGATAGATCAAAATCGGGTGGGTCATATCATAGAGATGAAAAAGATCAATCCCGACGTAGGCAGAGGATTTAGGGAAAACGGCCCGATGAGAGGCGGTTCTTCCTACGGACGCCCCTGCCAGCAATAAATTCCCCCAAATTTCTTCAAACGGAGGTGACGCCTTACATGGGGCGTCACCTCCAAAAACCTTTGAAAAACGTCCGCTTTCGCCCCACTTCTGCCCCTGCCCCGTGGAATGCTTGCCCAATGAAATGTTCACCCCCTTAAATGTTTCACCTATTTATCTGCTGCAACGCCTATTTCATCGGGGCGAAGCCGATTCCTCCGGGGTCGGTCTCAAATTTTAATCCGCCTCAAGTCGGGCGGGTTAATCCTCGAACCGAAACAAACCATTACAACCCTATTTTTATACATATCCGGTTTTGGTGGACACGGGTTGTGTTTTATTTTAATATGGATATAATTTTGATATAGGGTCTAATTTGGGTAAAATTTTTTAAAAGGAGGGACGGACATGGATAAAAGTGTATCTGAAATTATCGATTTGGCGATTCAGAGAGAAGAGGAGGCCTATGACTTCTATATGGATATCCATAACAAATTAGAAGACCCCAGCATAAAGGACACCATCGAGTTTATCGCCGGAGAGGAAAAAAAACACAAAGCGTTCCTTGTGGGCTATCGTGAAGAAAATTATGGCCCCGATGCACTGAGGATGACCGAGGTTGTGGAATACAAAATCGCAGAGTATCTGGAAGAACCTGAAATCAGCACCGAGACAAGCCGGCAGGATGTTTATCTGGTGGCCGCCCACCGAGAATCCAGGTCCCAAAAATTTTATACGGAACTTGCCAATCTGCACGCCCAAGGAGAACTTAAAACGATGCTGCTGAAAATGGCAAATGAAGAGTTGAAGCACAAGGAAAAAATGGAATATTTGTATGCCAATACGGCGTTTCCACAGACGGCCGGCGGCTGATTTTTCAGAGTATTTTTTGGGCTGCAAAACCACCCGAATTCATGGACGGGTGAGCGCCGACATTTTAACCGATAAAAGATTGGCATAAACGCTCCAGCCATCTAAATTTGCCGCCGTTCTTTTGTTCATTGCCAAAATCCCGACGTTGCCAGAGGACCAGATTGTTTTCTCCCGGGAAAATAGGCCAAGGTCGAAACGGTTTCAGGCCGTATTGGCGGATTTTTGACCAGCTTCGTACATACTGTTGCCCCCGAAGTTGCTGCCGCTCACATCCGTGCAGATCTTCCTGGAGGACGAGTTTCGGATTCATGGAGGTGATCACCGCCTCCCATCGGCAATCGGGAAGTACGCGCTGACAGACAACGGCGGCACAATGCACGCCTTTGAGTTCTTCGATAGAAGTTTCCGGGAAAAATTTTGTCGACTTCCAGAAATTTTCCGAGCGGCCCCGGTAGTGTCGATCGAGCATCGAATTCATATGATCCGGGTCCATAAACAGCTCCGCAGCGTCCGGATCGATAGAGGGCTCAAGGTCGATGCCCACATAATGGGTCAGTTTCAGTTCCACCATAAGGCGCAGGTGGTTATCAATCCGATTTATCCATCTGCCGCATCCTAGACTGACAATCGATGACGGTCCTTTTTCGTTGAGGAAAGTGGCAGCAGGATTGTTGAGTTCATTCAAAGCCAATTCTCCATTACACCGTTATCCCGGATAATCCGCCGAAATTTTATACCCGAATTGAGCGAAAGTTTAGGATGCCCCAGATCCGAGGCATCAAGGACGAAGAAGTAATCGTCTACTGCGATCCCAACCCAGAAACAGCAACGCCGCAATTTATATCAGGGGTAAATATGAAATCAATACCTTTCTGAAACTGATGCCGAGAACAGGGTAAAATGCTGCTTCAGTGTGAGCGCTGAGTTCAATTTGATGCATCATTTATTCGCCATTATACTATCTTTGTGATATATATCATAAAACTAACTGTTGAAAATTGAGTGAAAACCAGGCTATTTCTCTTTTCTCTGAACGGATTTAAAGCAGGATGATGTTTGAAAAAGAAAAAAAGGTGTTATGGATTCCTTTTGCATTGGCATGCTTGTTTTTTTTGTCCTGCAGCATTTTTAAGACAACATACGACGTCACAAAAGGGACGGTAGACACAACCTACAAGATAACAAAATATACCGTAAAAACAACCTATAAGGTAACCAAAGGTGTTGGGAAAACAGTCTATCAAATAGGCAAATACACGTTTATCGTGGTCAAAGCGCCCTTAAGCTGGCCGTTAACACGCGAAGAGATCGAGTCTATTGATGATCTGCCACCCAAAGAAGCGATCCGGCAAGGTCGCGTCAAGAAATCACCCTATGTGGTCAAAGGCAAAAGATATGTGCCCATGTCGGTGGCAAAGGCCGCCAAATACCGTCAAAAGGGGATCGCATCCTGGTACGGGTACGAGACCTATCACCAAAAAGGCGGGCACATGACCGCCAACGGTGAGGCTTTTGATCCAAAAGGGCTTAATGCAGCGCATAAATATTTACCGCTTCCCACATATGTTCGCGTAACGAATCTTGAAAATCGTCGAAGCATCATTGTACGGGTAAACGACCGGGGGCCTTTCGTGGAGGGCCGTATTATCGATTTGAGTGCGGGAGCCGCTAAAAAACTGGGGTTTTACCAAAAAGGAATGGCAAAGGTTCTGGTAGAGGCGATACAGGTTGAAGGTTAGCCCATGACCGGATCGCTTCCCGCCGCGAAGCACTACCGCAGGGCAGGGAGCTTCACAAATCCGGGTTGGCCGTGTCTTTCGCCTATTGTGTATCTTAAAATATTTTGCTAAAGAAAGATTTGCAAAACTGAGCCCGGAATTTTTAGGGCAATTTCGACTCATTAAAAAAATTGAATCATCTCCCGATTAGTTGTAGTTAATTAGGGTAAAATAAGTGGATCATCTCCAATTGAGTAGGTGTGATCCCAAAGGGTTCAAGGATTCAAGGATTCAAGGGTTCGAGTGAAATGCTTAAGAGCAGAAGGATAATGCTCTCACGGATGATACGGAGGAAGTTGAAAGGATGCTCAAAGCGCTGATTAAGTCTTTAGAAAACAAACCCTTGAATCCTGGTTTATTTTAGTCAATATTTTTTTTATAAAACAGCGAACCAAATGGCGTCACCTTACCTGATCCTGGTAATTTGAGAGTCTCTATTGAGCTCTAACCTTGCTTTATTGAGGTTAAGGTGA
>DATKWE010000187.1:0-9940 GCA_035529735.1 Desulfobacterales bacterium
AGCGGGACACGATGCTTCAATGCCAGTTCATTGGACGCCATCAGCAGCTCCGGGCTGCAGGTAAAAAGGGAATGGGGTTCTACCGCTATCGACACAATGGGATCGTCCCGCCATTTTTGAATCAACGATTCCGTATACTCCAAGCCTTCTCCCACCGACCCGTAGTTCGGAGATGGAAAATCATACAGGACTTCTCCCACCAGACATCTTACACCCGCTTTTTTAGCTGCCTTTGCCACTTCTTCCTCAAACAGATACATGTCGCAAAACGTTGTCGTGCCGGACAGTATCATTTCGGCAAGGGCAAGCAGGGTTCCGGTATGAACAAATTCTGCATCCATGTTGCGCTCTGCCGGGAAAATGTAGTTTTCAAGCCATTGCATCAACGGAAGATCATCCGCTAAGCCTCTGAAAAGGGTCATGGCTGCATGGGTATGACCGTTCACCAGGCCGGGGAGAACCAAACCGCCTTTGGCATCGATGATCTTGTCTGCTTTAATAGAAGGCATATCTCCGGTTCCCATATGGGAAATACTGTCACCGCGAATCGATAAAAATCCGTTTTCAAGAATTGAGTTTTTAGAATCCATGGTCAAAATGGTGCCGTTTTTTATGATGAGATCTGCGTCTTGCATCCGCCATTCCCCCGTCATTGTTCACGCTGTTTGAGATCCAGAGCCTTTTTTCCATACTTTAAGTTAAGGGTGATTATCCGTCAACCTTTCTTGACAATAAAATGGTATTGTATCATGAAGGAAAACAAATGGTTTTTGATATGGTCATACATAACGGCGTCATCCTCACCGTAAATCGTGATTTTGATATCATTGAAGACGGTGTCGTCTGTATAAAGAACGGAGAAATTGTAAAGATTGTAGCACGGTCAAACGATTCTCCTGTGCCTGAAGGGGATGAGATGCTGGATGCGCATGGCGGTATTATTATGCCGGGACTCGTGAATACTCACACCCATCTTCCCATGGCGCTTTTCAGAGGCTTAGCGGATGACCTGCCCCTTTCCGTATGGCTGAATGAATGCATCTTTCCCGCTGAAGCGAAGCATATTAACCCCGAATCCGTCCGGTTCGGCGCTCTCCTGTCTTGTGCCGAAATGATACTGTCGGGAACGACCACATGCTGCGACGGATACTTTTATGAAGATGTTGTTGCCGCCGCGGTCGATGAAATCGGGATGAGAGGCGTATTGGGGCAGGGCGTTATCGATTTTCCGGCACCGGGGGTGCCGAACCCGGCGGATAACATTAAAAACGCAGTGGCGTATGCTGAAAAGTGCCAGGGGTTGTCTCCTCTGATATATCCTTCGATATTTTGTCATTCTCCGTATACGTGTTCTGAAGAGACCTTAAAACGAGCTAAAGCCGCCGCCGATTCAAGAGGGCTTGTTTTTCAGATTCATGTCGCCGAAACCCGAGACGAATACGTTCAGTTTCAGACAGAACATCGTACAACACCGATAAAATATCTGGACAGGATCGGTATTCTCGACCCCAATACCCTGCTGGTTCATGCCATATGGCTCGACCCTGACGACATCGAAATTATTTCCAAACGCAACGCAAAAGTTTCCCATAATCCTGAAAGCAATATGAAGCTTGCTTCGGGGGTTGCGCCGGTTTTAGATCTATTAAAGGCCGGTGTAACCGTTGGCCTTGGCACCGACGGGTGCGCCAGCAACAATGATTTAGATCTTTTTCGGGAAATGGACACTGCGGCAAAGCTTCATAAGGTGAACGCCCTCGATTCCACAGTCATGAATGTCCGGACCATACTCAACATGGCGACCATCGGCGGCGCTAAAGCCATCGGCCTTGACGGCGTTATCGGATCCCTTGAAGTCGGCAAACAGGCGGATGTCGTTGTTGTCGATACCTACCGGCCACACCTCGTTCCGCTTTATAACCCCGCATCCCAAATTGTTTATGCCGCCAACGGCCAGGATGTTCGGGATGTCATTGTTTCCGGGAATGTTCTTGTCAGGGATCGGGAACTGTTGACCGTGGATCTGGAAGATATCCTCGAAAAGGTTAGCGAGATAAGCGATGTTATAAAGGAGAAATGAGAAAAAAATGTGTGCTTGCTCGGGTTAAAAATATAAATATCGAATATCGAATGATGAATGTCCAAGTAAGATACTTTGTTTTATTGATCGTTACCTTATTTCTGGCCCGAACGAAAATTTTAAGCACAACCTTTTAGTCCCAGTTTGTCCGAGTTGGAGAATTTATATGGATTTGAAACGCATTATCAGGGCAGCACGGGGTG
The DNA here is from genome assembly GCA_035529735.1 of Desulfobacterales bacterium. Lineage (GTDB taxonomy): Bacteria > Desulfobacterota > Desulfobacteria > Desulfobacterales > UBA11574 > JAAXQD01. Next base: position 2,284 of record DATKWE010000187.1, read on the forward strand.
AAGGGACGGCAGACCTTCTTTTGACCCATGCCCGAATCGTCAATGTCTTTTCGGGCGAAATCGTTACCGGTGATATTGCCGTCGCCTGCGGGCGCATCGTGGGATTTGGGGCATATGATGCCAAAAAGAGGATCGATGTGGGGGGGCGGTTTGTGGCTCCGGGATTTATCGATTCCCACGTTCACATCGAAAGTGCCATGGCATCTATCACCCAATTTTCCCGGACAGTTCTTTGTTTAGGTACAACCACCGTGGTGGCCGATCCCCACGAAATCGCCAACGTGCTGGGTGTTGAAGGCATCGACTATATGCTTCGATCCAGCGAAAATCAGCCCATGAACATCTATTTCACTCTTCCGTCCTGTGTTCCCGCCACAAAAATGGAAACTTCAGGCGCAACGCTGACGGCCGAGGATCTTTTACCGTTTCTGGACCGCCGGAGGATTTTGGCGCTGGCTGAAATGATGAACTATCCTGGCGTCATCCATGAAGATCCGGAAGTCTTGCGTAAAATCGAAAACACCCGAAAACACCGCAAACCAGTTGACGGCCATGCGCCCGGCCTCACCGGCCGTGATCTTTACGCGTATATTGCAGCTGGAATTTCAAGTGATCATGAATCTATTACAGCCCGGGAAGCCACGGAAAAACTGAATGCGGGAATGTATATTATGATTCGTGAAGGCACCGGCGCTAAAAATCTTAACGACCTGCTTCCGGTGATAAATTCAAAAACATCCCGCCGTATGATGTGGTGCACGGATGACCGGCATCCTCATGATCTTTTGGAAGAAGGGCATATAGACTCGATGGTTCGTCGAGCAATCCGGGCCGGTGTAGATCCTGTGACGGCCATTCAAATGGCCACCATTAATCCAGCCGATTATTTTGGATTGGGTCACTTGGGTGCTATCGGACCCGGGAGACAGGCAGATATGGTTGTGTTTTCAGATCTTGCCGACATTCATGTAGAACAGGTGTACCATCAGGGTCTTCTTGTGGTCGAAGACGGAAAGATGTTGCCTGAAATCGATACACCCAAATCCATACCCGTGCGGCCGTCCATGAACTTAGAGATTGAGAAAATAGATTTTTCCGTTCCTGAAGAAGGCAGACACATCCGGGTTATCGAGGTCGTCCCCCATCAGATAATAACCCACCAATGTATCAAGGAAGCGTTAATATCAGAGAAAGCGGCCGTTTCCGACATTTCTCGGGATATTCTTAAAATTATGGTGGTTGATCGGCACTCCGGCTCCGGGAATGCCGGAAAAGGTTTTGTCAGCGGTTTCGGTTTAAAGCGGGGTGCGCTGGCATCGAGCGTGGCTCACGATTCCCACAATGTCATCGTTGTCGGGACCAACGATGCGGATATGAGAACGGCAGTTCAAGCCTTGATCACCATGGGCGGGGGGCTGGCAGCAGTGTGTAACAACAGGGTATGCGCTGATCTATCGCTTCCCATCGCAGGTCTTATGTCTTTCGAACCCATCCAAACAATCAATGATCAGCTGGATCGTCTGCTCAACGCCGCCCGTGAATTCGGTTCAACGCTGCACGATCCTTTTATGACGTTATCGTTTTTAGCGCTTCCCGTCATTCCCGAGCTAAAAATCACGGACAAAGGACTGGTGGATGTCACGCAGTTCAAGGTGGTGCCGCTGTTTGTTGATTCGTCTGAGTAGAGCGGTTGAACTCACTTGACATAAAATCACGGTTTCAATAATCTATACATTCAAAAAATGGGCCCAACCCAACTTTCTCGAGAAATCGGGGTTAAAATTTTGACCCTATGGGCCTTTTATGAAAATCACAGGAGGTGCCATGCTCAAAGCAAAAGATATCATGACAAGAGCGGTGATAACCGTGTCGCCCGATATGGAGATTGTTCACGTAGCAAAAATTCTTCTGGAAAACCGTATCAACGGCGCTCCGGTAATAGATGAAACTGGAAAACTGGTGGGAATTCTCTGCCAGAGTGATCTGATTGCGCAACAGAAAAAGCTTCCCATCCCTTCTTTTTTCACATTTCTGGATGGATTAATTGCGTTGACCTCTATGAAACAATTCGAAAAGCAGGTTCAGAAAATCGCTGCCGTCACTGTGGCTCAGGCCATGACGCCAAACCCGGTGACCGTCCATTCTGATACGGACATCGAAGCGTTGGCTGCCCTCATGGTCGACCAAAATTTTCACACCATTCCTGTGGTGGATGCGGGGGTGCTCTTGGGAATCGTGGGGAAAGAAGATATCCTGAAAACCCTCATGCCCGGATCAAAAACAGAATGATTTAAATCTTGTACCTAGGTTGAGCGGTTCAGGGTTCACACGTTCCGGGTTGGAAAAATCTCAAACAGCTCGCATCAATGTGATACTGGCTTCATCGTGGTTGCAAAACCGTTCCACCCAATAGGATATGGCAGGCATTCCGGATTTCGATCAATATTTTGAGCAGTTTCAATCGGTTGTAACCCTTGAACTTTGAACCCTGAACCTGGAACCGATCAGTTTAGGTTGTAAGTTGTTTCCGTAAAAGGTTTTCGATTATGAAAGTAGACGGTCAAAACATCCGTCCCATATGGCTGGATTCGGATTTGAAAAAGGTCAAAGTCATCGATCAGCGGCTTCTGCCCCACGAGTTTGTCGTTGCCGATCTTAAAAGCGTTGATGATGTCATCGTGGCCATCAAAGAGATGGTTGTTAGGGGGGCACCGTTAATCGGTGTGACGGCTGCATATGGGGTATATCTTGCGGCATTGAATTCTCCGACAGATCCTATTGAAGATGCGTATCTGATAGAAGAATGCACCCGACTGAAATCGGCCAGGCCCACAGCGGTTAATCTGGCTTGGGCGGTGGATGAGGTGTTGTCAGAGATGTTGAACGTCGGCGACGCCTCGGAGAAGGTTGATGCGGCAAGAAAGGAAGCCGAAAAAATTGCCGAAGCCGAAGCTGAAAACTGCCGAAGAATCGGTGCGCATGGATTCAGTTTGATCGATAAAATCAGTCGCAGCAAAAAAGGAAAAACAGTCAATCTGTTAACGCATTGTAATGCCGGATGGCTGGCCTGTATAGAATACGGTACGGCGACGGCGCCGATGTATGCGGCCTTTGATAACGGCATAGATATTCATGTGTGGGTCGACGAAACCAGACCCCTCAACCAGGGTGCCAGGCTGACGGCCTGGGAGCTGGGCAAGTATGGTGTTAAACATACGATCATTACCGACAATGCCGGTGGTCATCTTATGCAGCACGGCATGGTTGACATGGTGATCGTCGGAACCGACAGAACCACCTGTACCGGAGATGTTGCCAACAAGATCGGGACGTATCTTAAAGCCCTTGCAGCAAGGGACAACAATATCCCTTTCTATGTGGCCCTCCCATCCAGCACCTTTGACTGGAAGCTCAGAGACGGGGTCAAAGAGATACCTATCGAAACGCGCGACCCGGATGAAGTGCGATATGTACAGGGACTGGACCGGGGGGATATTCGACACGTTCTGATTACGCCCGCCGACAGTCCGGCCCAAAACTTTGCTTTTGATGTTACACCGTCAAGACTTATTACGGGTTTTATCACTGAAAGGGGTGTCTGCCGAGCTTCAGAAAAAGAGATACTCCGCTTATTCCCAGAAAAGAAAAATCCTTGACTTTTGTTAAGACAATCTCTTAAATCGCCTTATGTTGACAGAACTGGATAAAGAAATCATCGCTTCGATTCAGGGTGAAATTGCAATCACCAAACGCCCATATTTAGAAATAGCAGAAAAGTTGGGCATTGGCGAAGAATTACTCCTGGAAAGGATGAAAGATCTTTGTGACAGGGGAGTTATCCGGCGGTTTGGTGCAACAATACGTCATCAGCAATCAGGATTTGAAGCCAATGCCATGGTGGCATGGAAGGTTGATGAAGGCCGCATTGACGCGGTGGGAGAAAAGATGGCGTCCTTTAAGGCGGTTTCACACTGTTACCGGCGAAATCCGACCGGTGATTGGCCGTATAATCTTTATACGATGATCCATGCAAAAGATGAAGCATCCTGCCGGGAAATCGCCGGGAAATTGTCCACAGAAATTTCCGTCAACACCTACACCCTTCTCTTCAGCCGCAAAGAATTGAAAAAGACCTCCATGAAATATTTCCCAACGAATGATGTCCAATAATTACTGTTTGAAAATTTATTCGACGCTTTAGCTTGTGAAGCCTGATACCCCCCACATACTTCTGGTAAACCCTTGGATACACGATTTTGCGGCGTATGATTTCTGGGCCAAACCACTGGGACTTCTTACCTTGGCATCGATACTTCGGGGTCATGGGTTTAACATTACATACATGGACTGCCTGGATCGTTTTCATCCAGAGGCGTATCCTGCAAATCCTTATGCCAGATACGGCAGGGGACCATACCTTAAAACCCGAATTCCAAAGCCCGGCGGACTGGAAGACATCCCGCGGAACTATTCCAGATACGGGATCCGGAAAGAATGGTTCATGAAAGATCTCATTTCCATACACCGACCCGACCTTGTGCTCATGACGTCCATGATGACGTACTGGTATCCGGGCATACAGGAAACCGTAACGGTTTTAAAATCGGTTTTTCCGGATGTGGCGATTGTGCTGGGGGGCATATATGCCAGCCTTTGCCCTGAGCATGCCATAAACCATTCAGGTGCAGACCGGGTAACAACAGGATCCGGTGAGGAATATATCCTCGATCTGGTCGCTGATTATACCGGGGTTACCGTAAATCCCAAGTTTGACCCGGATGATCTTAATACATACCCGTGTCCGGCATTTGATCTTCAAACAAAGATAAACTATGTGCCGCTGCTGACGTCCAAAGGATGTCCGTTTTCCTGCAAATATTGTGCATCCCATGTGTTGAATCCAAAAAGAATGTTGCGCAATCCCGAATCCGTTGTGGAAGAAATAACCTACTGGCATGAACGGTATGAGGTCAAAGATTTTGTGTTCTACGACGACGCACTCCTTGTAGATTCGGAAATGCATGCGGTTCCCATGTTCGAAAAGATTATAGATGCAGGTCTTAAAGTCCGTTTCCATACACCCAATGCGGTCCATATCCGCGGAATTTCGAAACAGACAGCAGGTTTGATGTTTCAAGCAGGTTTCAAGACACTTCGCCTTGGGCTTGAGACCACAGATTTTGAAAAAAGAGAAGAATTAGATGGAAAGGTAACTGCCGAAGAATTTAAAAGCGCTGTTTCCTGTCTGAAAGCGGCGGGTTTCGATAAACGTGGATTGGGGGCATACCTGCTGGTCGGTCTGCCCGGACAAAAGATGGCGTCCATTGAGAATTCCATCGAAATTGTCAGGCAAAACGGAATAGACTCTATTCTGGCCTATTATACGCCGATCCCCCAGACAGCGCTGTGGAGCCGGGCGGTTGCATCCTCGCGATACAATCTGGAAGCCGACCCTGTATTTACGAACAACGCCCTATTGCCCTGTGGGAAAGACCCCTTTTCCTGGGAAACAATTTCCAACCTTAAGAAACTGACGGTTAACCAAGGTTCCTGAAACATTCCAATCGGTGTCAATCGCCGTACGTGTTCAGGGGGTGCGCTTCCCCGCTTCACTTTGACGTCTACGTGTCTGGTTATTTCAATGACTTAGCAGCGGTGGCATTCCTGCCCCCTCCGCGTTTTCCCGCGAAAAACATGCGGGAGCCGCGGTCTCCCCCACTGCTAAGTCATTGAAATAACGAAGCCACTCCGCCAATATCGTTACGCGGGAAAGCGCACCCCCTGAACACGTATTCAAGCGCCTATGTTCTCTATATCTTCAATCTTAGTTCTCGTTGTTTTTATTTTGCAACAAAATGTCTGTAATTTTGGGGATGTAATCATCCGACTTGCTGACGTGGAACCTGCAAGACCCTGCGCCACGATGCCCGCCGCCTTCAAACGCTGAAAGCATCAGCCCCACATTCACATTGCAATTTCGATTAAAAATACTGTGCCCCACACTTACGGCGACTTTTTCTTTATCATCGCCGTCATAACGTATCTTAACACTCACAACCGCTTCGGAATACATCGAATAGACCAAAAAACGATTGCCCGTCGGTGCTTTATCGAACGCACGAAAATCTGTAATGGATACGTGTCCTTTCAATTTCGTATGTTCTTTTAAAATGGATTTATATTTCTTGTTGTTCTCGACAGCCCCGTTGCAACGTGTTTTTACTTCCGGATCTTCAAGAACCGTGTCGATGTCATATTTTTTGAGTAGATCGACAAGCCTGTTCCAATAGGCCCCATCGTCGTCTTGACCCAAAACCGTCATGGAGAGTAAAATATAATCGTAGTTTTCAGGATACAGCACTTCATCCAAAGATAAATCGGCAGAATCGATTTTGTCTGTTTCTTTGATTAATTCGCTATAATCACGGGTAAATCTGTCTTTGTAATGTTCAAAAATAACGCCTGCTGCCGAAGGTGCAATCTTAAAAACACCCTTGAACGGTGTATCGATTCTGTTGGTATGGTGATGATCAAACCACAGGGAGCACCTCTCGTGATAGGGCAGGTTTGCAATGATATCCCCCTCTTGAACGTCGATCAGGCCTTTTTGCATGTCATTGGGCTCAACCCATTTCACAGGTTCTGTTACATTTTCCGCTTCATACAGAAGCGCAGCGCATACTACGCCGTCAAAGTCTGGTCTGGTTACGATACGCATACAACGCACTCCTAACGTCTCGGAAATTCTACAATTTGTTGAAATTAAAGATCTTTTAATAGTTCCTGGTTTATGCCACTTCCATGGAATGATGGAATCCTGGAATAGTGGAACGTTGGATTGAAGGAACAATATCATTCTAATTCCTTCAGTAACCCATTATTCCAATTGGGGCGGAGCCCCTATGTTCGTTTTTTAATCCGTATCCGTCCGGACGTCTTTTAAGTACTGTTCCCATTCAATGGGGAGAAGTTGTTTTTTGCTATTGTTGCATTCCTTGCAAGCGGTGACCACGTTTCCTTTGGTGGTTCGGCCGCCACGGGAGATGGGCACAATATGGTCCATGGTCAGCTCCTTGGGCGGCGCAAGGCACCCGCAGTAGTGGCAGACGCCTTTGGCGCAGCGACGTTTCCACCACTGGGAGTTCCGGAGTTCTCTGGCCTTGCGGCGCTCCCTTTTGATGTCGTTTTCTTCCAGATTATATGCGAAGGGTTCCATGTTATTTCTTTTTGTTTAATTTTGAAAAACCTAGTCCTCTATGCCATGCCTGTCCCGTATTGCTGGAGTCAGAGAGATAATGGCCTTGCCTTGGAGTTTTGTGTCTAAAATCACAAATTCCAAGCACCCCGCCAAAAAGACGGCGGGCAAGCAAATTACAAATAAAACTCAAATTCCAATATCCAATGACCAAAATCTTCCAGGGCGAGATATTGTTTGGATTTTCGAATTTCGGTCATTGTTATTTGTTTGATATTTGGAATTTGATATTTGGAATTTCAACAAGTGAATGAAACTCCAACAATGCAAATCCCCTCTGGGGATAACCAAAGCCTTCCCCCTGGAATCGGATATTTACTCCTTCCGGATCGTTGCGCGCTACCCTTTTTTCTCCGCGAGCAGCTGCTCGATTGCGGCGATCAGTTTTTCCGGCTGGATCGG
>DATKWE010000188.1:0-20110 GCA_035529735.1 Desulfobacterales bacterium
TGGGCGGGGAAAAACGTGAAGTGACCATTTTAATGTCCGATATCCGGGGTTTTACACAGGTTTCCGAGGCCTTGAGCCCCGAGGGAACCATTCGCATGCTGAATCATTATTTTTCTCACATGATTGAAGTGATCCAAAAACACAAAGGGATTATTGTGGATTTCTACGGTGACGGTGTCCTTGTTTTTTTTGATCCCCTTGAAGGCCCCATCCAACCCACGGTTCAACGTGCCGTCCGTTGCAGTCTTGAAATGCAGCGGAATATGGTGTTGTTCAATACTGAAATGAAAGCGGAAAATCTACCTGAACTTCAAACCGGCATCGGTGTGAATGTGGGCGAAGTTGTCGTCGGGAATATCGGCTCGGCAACCAGAGCCAAGTACGGCATTGTCGGTTCAGCGGTAAACATCACCAATCGAATTCAATCTGAAGCCAAAGGCGGCGAGGTCATTATATCGAACCCGGTTTACGATTATATGAACAACCATCTTAAAATAAAAAAATCTTTCACGGCGCACTTAAAAGGCGTTCAAGAGAAAATGACGCTCCACATCGTGGAAGATATTCAAAATTAATTCGCATCCAGCGTATTGGCGGTTTAACCCCTGGAAGGAAGGTTTTATGAAAAAGATATTTATTATCGCTGTTGTAACTATTGCATTAAATATAGGGTTCACTTCATTTGCCGGAGACCTGAAAGTAGGAAGCTACGAACAATTTCACCCTAACCAGGTAACCGATAATCATATTGGAGCCGGCTGGGGACATAAATCCATGACATATGGGATGATGAATCTTATGTCAGGAATGACGACCCAGACAGCTAAAATTATACGTTCAGGAAAGGCCTCTAAGGAGATGAATAAGAGATTAGCAGAAATATTGGATCACGTAGCAGAAATGCTGAATTATGCACCGTCTTATATGATGGGGGTCAAGGATGTGGATTCTAATATGATTAGTCTCATGCAAGGTATGTTGCAAGATCTCGAAAAGATGCGTAAGGAAATCGGCATTCATTGAGACGGCGACAGGACCAGGGCGGTGCGGTTGGGAAGATATAAGCTGAGCAGGTTTCGTTCCCGCCCGGTGGACGTATCGAACAGCGTCAGATGATATTGATCCCGAAGCAGCCGGTTGTGACCGCCGTATTCAGGGGCATCGCTGTTGAAAATCATCCGGTACTTTCCGGGCGGCGCTTCAAAGCCGTAGTCTGTGTACGAGCGGGCGGGATGAAAATTAAATATAAATATAATACCGGCCCGTTTGAAAACGATCACCTTGTCTTCTGAATGCTCATAAATAAGATTCGGACCTGAAGATTCAAGGAGCCTGAAACGTTTGGCCAGCGAGATCATATCTTTGTCAAAATTTGCAAGAAAGCGGTATTTAAGGGTGGGGTTATCCACCAGGTGCCACTGACGCCGCGCATATTTGAAAGACCAGTTGTTCCCTTCACTGGGGAAATCGATCCATTCCGGATGCCCGAATTCATTGCCCATAAAGTTGAGATAGCCGCTGCCGGCAGTCGAAAGGGTAATAAACCGGATGAGTTTATGAAGGGCCATGCCTCTGTCCACCTTGATGTTCTTGCAGCTTTCTTCCATGGAATCGTACATGTCCGAGCCGATGAGCCGGAAAATAAGCGTCTGATCGCCCACAAGGGCCTGGTCGTGGGATTCGGCATAACCGATGGTCTTTTCATCCCATCTTCGATTGGTCAGCTCATACCATAAATGCCCCATGTTCCAGTCTTCATCCGGCACATCCTTGACAAGACGTATCCAGTTGTCGGAAACGCCCATGGCAAAACGATAATCGAATCCGATGCCGCCGGACGAATAGGGAGCGGCCAGACCCGGCATACCGCTGATATCCTCGGCAATGGTAATCGCGTCAGGGCGCACCTGGTGGATGAGTTTATTTGCAAGGGCCAGATAGGTTAGGGCATCCTCGTCCACACTGTCGTCAAAATAGTCGTCGTATGCGATGAAGGCTTTTGACAGCCCGTGATGAAGGTAGAGCATGCTCGTAACGCCGTCAAAACGGAAACCGTCGATGCGGTATTCATCGAGCCAGAACCGGCAGTTGGAAAGAAGAAAATGAAGCACCTGGAGCCGTCCGTAGTCAAAGCACCTGGAATCCCAGGCTTCATGAATCCCCCGGGGTCCTTCATGAAAATACTGATATCGCGTTCCGTCGAATCTGCTCAGCCCCTCCACCTCGTTGGAAACACCGTGAGAATGAACCAGGTCCATAATCACCCGAAGACCCAAAGCATGCGCGGCGTCGATAAGCTCTTTGAGTGCCTCAGGTGTTCCGAACCGGGATGACGCAGCAAAATAGTTTGAAACCTGGTAACCGAAAGATCCGTAGTAGGGATGCTCCTGGATGGCCATCAGTTGAAGTGTATTGTATCCGGCTGCGGCAATCCGCGGCAGAATATGTCGGGTAAATTCATCAAAAGAACCCGTCCGCTCCGCTTCCTGGGCCATACCCACATGGGCCTCGTAAACAAAAATCGCATCTGAAGACATTTGGAAATCCCTGCATTTCCAGACATAAGGGTCCGGAGGGTGCCAGACCTGGGCATTGAAAATCAGCGTGTCAGGATCCTGCACCACACGCCGTGCATATGCGGGTATCCGGTCTCCTCCGCCGCCCGGCCAGTGAATCCGAAGCCGATATAAATCCCCATGCCCCAATACCCCGGAAGGCAGACGAATTTCCCACACCCCTTCCCTGTCGATCCGTTCAAGGGCAAACCCTTTTCGTTCCTGCCAGTCCGTCATATCTCCAACCAGAAAGATTGCACCGGCATGGGGCGCCCATTCCCGAAAGACCCATTCATGGCCGCTGAAATGAAGCCCGAAGTATTCGTGAGCGGCAGCAAATTCGGACAGATCCTCTGTATCGCGAATCAGCCTTTCTTCCACCTTCTGGATGTTTTCCAGGCGACGTATCAGGACGTGCGCGTACGGCTGAAGGTAGGGATCATTCTCCAGCATGCGCCCGAACAAATGGGATGGCGGTTGTCGGCCGTCTGTGGTCATAAGGTTTTACGCTTCAATTTTAGCTGAGTTCAATGCGCACCTAAATCAGCGGGCGCTTTAGCATCTTTTCGTAAAGTTCGATGTACTGTTGGGCCGTAACGTCATGATTGAAGGTGGCGGCACTCTCGGTCATGATGCGCTCGATTTGTCGCGCTTTGGTTTTGGGGGGGAGTTTATAAAATTCCATGGCTTCTTGGATCGCCCAGAACAGTCCATTGCTATCATAGGTTTCGAAAACAAAACCGTTGCCTGAATTCCGTTTCAAGTCCAGATGGACCACCGTATCGTGAAGTCCGCCGATATCATGGACTACCGGCAAAGCGCCGTAAATAGCACCGATCATCTGCGGCAGACCACAGGGCTCAAAAAGGGAAGGCATCAGTACAAAGTCGGAAGCGCCGTAGGACAGATGCTCCAAGTCCTCGTTGAAATCGCAAATGGCCACTTGCTGATACAGCTGATGATTATTGACGATATCTCTGAAGTGTTTCTGAAACTCGCCGTTGGCCACAAAGACGATCTGGAGATGCTCTTCCCAGTACGTCGATAATACCCGGTAGAAAATTTCCGCCAGCAATTGGCACCCTTTTTGCCGGTTGTCCAACCGCGAGGGCCAAAAAAAGATCGGGGCCTTTTCGTCCTCCATGAGTCCTAGTTTTTCCTGGAGATACCGTTTGTTTTCCTTTTTGCCTTCCGGATGATCTTCGGCGCCGTATCGAAGAAAAAGCGCCGGATCTTTGGCAGGGTTGAAGCCGGGATCCGGCGCATTGAGGATGCCGGTGGCACATCCGGCATGCCATTTGTTTGTCAGTTCATCCCTCAACGGCGGCTCCACAAAATCGTGTCGACCCTCGATGATCTCCAGTAGAAAGGTCGGGCTCACCGTATTGACAAAATGCGCCGCAAAGACGCCGCTGACCAAAAAATCCACTGGATTGAATTCTCGGATTTTCTCGTATTCGTAGGCCATCTTTTCATAATACAGATGCTGCCAAAAGTATGCAGCGTCGATTCCACGATCCTCGATGGAGGCCAGAAAGGTTTTTACGGTATGAATATTGTGGATGGTGAAGAGACAGGGAATGCCCCTTTCCCTGGACAGGGCCGGAATCAGGCCGGTCATCCAATCGTTGCAGTGGATCAGGTCCGGCTGCACACGGGGAATGATATTGTTGATGACTTCCCTTTGAAAAGCCAGAGAAAGCTTGGTGTTTTCGCCGCCGTAATCGGAATAAACCTGGTTAAGATAAAAAAAGGCGCGATCTTCGGCCAAATGCACCCGATCATCGGGCATAATGCGGTGGATGGCCTTCAACTCTTTTTGAAGGAAGGGGGCCAGACGGTCTCTGAATATGGAACGATAATCGGGCAGCGCCACATGAACATCGGCGCCCTGATCGAAGAGGGCCTTGATCAGGGCGGCGGAAACATCAGCCAAACCACCGGCCTTGGCCGTAAAGTAGTTGGCCATACTCTTCATGCGGTCGGGCAGATAGGTAACTTCAGGGGTGACGATCAGTATTCGGGGATTGCTGTTTGGATGTGTCATTATCAACCCTCAATCTTTTAGGCCCATGTAATCAGACCCGGTGCAAATCTGATCCGGTCGTCCCCCTTGGGGAGCGCCCTGACTGTAAATCCGTACCGGCCGGAAGCGACGCAGCGTATGGTGCAGGTGTAAAGGTATTCACCCGATCCACGGTCTTCCTTGACCGTCATTTCCTCAGAATTGCTGTTAGAGATGGTATCCACCGTCTTCAGGAGCCCGCAATAGAGTTCGACATTTACTTCATCAGGACGAAGTTCTCCCAGAGTCACGACTGCCGTAACAACCACGCGTTCTCCCACCCGAAACGGGTCTTCCGTTTCCCGCACCGGACGTGCGATCCGAATTCTGTCCCACAGGGCATAGAGTCGTTTGTATTGTACTGAAAGAGACACGGCTTCTTGGGCGTTATCCGAAGTCAGATATGGCAAGCTTTTTGCTGCAGGAGCATAACAAAGCCGTTCATATTTGGATACCATGATATGGGCGCAAAAATACTGCATCGCCATCTTTATCGATTCCTTCATCATTTTAAGCCATTGGTCCGGGATATCTCCGTTTTTTCTTTCATAAAAACAGGGAATCACCTCGTTTTCCAGAACATTATAAAGGGCCTGAGCATCCACAGAATCCTGATACGCGGGATCAGTATACTCCTCCCCGTTTCCGATGCGCCACCCTCTTCCTTCAGCATACCCTTCACACCACCATCCATCGAGGATGCTCACGTTGAGGACGCCGTTCGCAGCGGCTTTCATGCCGGAAGTGCCGCACGCTTCAAACGGTCGTCTGGGCGTGTTGAGCCACACATCCACTCCCTGAACCAGGGATCTGGCGATTTGGATATCGTAGTCTTCGAGGAAGATGATTCTATTGCGCACACCCGGTCTGCGGGCAAACTGAATAATGCTTTGGATGAGTTCCTTGCCCTCATTGTCCTTGGGATGGGCTTTGCCTGCAAAAATAAACTGAACCGGCTGGGTCTTGGACCCAATCATGGCTTCCAGGCGATCCGGGTCTTTAAATAAAAGATTGGCGCGCTTATACGTGGCAAAACGACGGCCGAACCCTATGATCAATACGTCCTGGTCGAGCACCGATTCAGCATCCTTCATCATTGCTTTTGGGGCGTTGCGACGCCTGTATTGCTTTATCATCAGCAACCTGCAGGTGCGGACAAGACGGCTGTGACTCATTTCACGGGCCCGCCACAGTTCCTCGTCATAAATCTCGTCGATACGCCGGGCGATCTCCGTATTCCACGTGTGCAAATACCAATCAGGCCCGAGATATCTTTCAAACAGCAATGCGTTTTCAATGGAAATCCAGGATGGGATATGGACACCGTTGGTAATATGGATAATGGGGATCTCATCTTCCGGCGTTCCCGGCCAAACATGGGACCACATGCGCCGGGCCACTTTTCCGTGCAACTCACTGACCCCGTTGCAGTACTGAGACATGCGCAGCCCCAGAACAAACATGGAAAGCGGGGCGCCTGAACCGGATTCCACCGGCTGTCCCCACGATAAAATCTCGTCAACCGTCACGCCCAGACGGTCCGTCAAAGAAGCGAGATAGGGTTTTAGAAGATCCACAGGAAACTCATCGTGTCCGGCGGCCACCGGTGTATGGGTGGTAAACACCGTGGTTCGGTTAACGATTTCTTCGGCGGTCTCCAGATCGACGTTGTATAACGAAATTGTCTGTGCCAGCCGCTCCAGAGCGGCGAAGGCACAGTGTCCCTCATTCATATGGCACACCACAGGATAAATCCCCATGGCTTCAAGACAACGCATCCCGCCGATGCCGAGAAGAACCTCCTGGGCCAGCCGTGTCTTCGGATCCCCGGCGTACAATCGCCCTGTGATTTCCCGAATTTGCGGTGGATTCTCCGGCAAATTGGTATCCAGCAGGTAAAGCGGGATACGACCCACCATGAGTTTCCATGCAATGGCCCGAATTTCACCGTCCGGTCCGGTCACCGAGATGCTGACCTCATTTCCTGAACGATCCTTTGCCCGCTTCACCGGTAGATGATAAAGATCGGTTCCCGGGTATTCCGCCTGCTGCCATCCATCCTGATCCAGATACTGATGAAAATAGCCCTGTCCATAAAGGATGCCGACCCCAACCAATGGAAGTGCAAGATCGGAAGCCGCTTTCAGATGGTCGCCGGAAAGGACGCCGAGTCCGCCGGCAAACATGGGTACACTTTCATGAATTCCATACTCCATGGAAAAATAGGCGATGGTCCCCTGTTCACCGTATGGCGATCCGCTGCGATCCACCGGCGTCAACACCTGGCTCACAAAACTCTCTTTCACACGCTGCTGGTGTGCCAGAAAGCTTTCGTCCTTTGAAAGTTTCTCCAGTTGTTCCTGGGGAATCAGCGTTGAAAAAACAATCGGATTTCGCCCTGACTCCTCCCAGAGCCTGGGGTTTATGCGGCGAAACAGCTCAATGGCGTCCAGATGCCAGCACCACCAGAGGTTGCGTGCCAAAACCGGGAGAAAAGAAAGCGGTTCGGGAATAACAGGGAATACCTGAAAGGTCTGTATGTGACTCATAGTAATCCTCATTTATTGGTCATTCGATATTCGGTATTTAACTGCAGCTCATCCACTCAAGCACCTTACCACTTAACCCCTCAACAAATCAACCGCTCAGCTATTTTTGAATATCAAGCAGCTTCCACACCCGGACAATTTCACTGGCACCCCAGGCCTGTGCATCACAGCCACGTTGTTTATGTGGAAAATCACCGTCCAGAATCTCCGGCACATGCCCGATACAACCCCGGGCCACGAGCCCGGCACTGCTTGCCAGCCAGGCAAGGGCGGTCTTCTTGCTTTTTTTGCCGTACGCCTTTGCCCAGGCTTCACAATAACTGGGAAACAGCCATGTCCATGCCGTGCCGTTATGGTAGGCCGGCTTCCGGTTCGTATCCTCGTCACCGGCATACTTCCCCTGGTAGGGATAATGGGGATCGTTGAGGGTCTTTCCATGATGATCGATGAAAAGGGGTCGTCGAACACGTCGGTCCGCAAGACTCCGGATGGCTCCGGGAACCAAAAGTTCCTCACATGCCGACAGGACCTTGCGGCAAACCCGGCGGTCGGAGACAGCGCCAAGAGTTACCGCAAAGAGCTGATTCGGTCTCAGGGCATCATCGGGCGCTGCCTGCCTGGCCGACGCTCCGGGACCGGCATAGAGACAGTCGGCCAGATAATTCTCTTCTTTTAAAACAAAATGTTCCAGAATCGACGACTGAACCCGGAAAGCCTCGCGTTCCCAATCGCCGTTATCTCCCGAAGGATCGATGCGAGCCAAAAAGGAAAGTGCGGCAAACCACAGGGCTTGGATCTCGATGGGATACCCTTCACGGGGCGTTCCGGCCGGAGAATCGGTATCCATCCACGTAAAATGGGCCGGGCTGAAAATAAGACCCGATTCAGGGTCCATCCGGATACCGTTGGGAGTGCCGGTTCGATAGGCATGGGCAATGGAAAAAAGAATCTGGCGTATGGTTCGCCCGCCGCACGCCGTATCGAGAAATTCTTCACTCTCCTCAGCCCTTACAAGCTCGTCACATGCAACAAAATACCACAAAGGTGCATCGGAAGTGTCCCTGTTTCGGGCATCTTCGCCGTGAATCATATTGGGAATCGTTCCGTCCTTTTCATATTGCCCGAACAGTTTCAGCGTTGCCCGGACTTCATCGGTTTTCCCCGATGCAATCAATCCCCGAACGAAGATAAGCGCATCCCGTCCCCAGTCGAGGAACCATGGATATCCCGCAATTACCGTGCACAATGCGCCTCGCTTCACCCTATAATGATCCATGGATTTCTGCAGCGCCGCATCCAATTTCCAGCATCTGTCTTGTTCAAAAACAACCGTCTCGACATCCCGCATCGATGGTTTTATGATGGGCGTCTCCGGATCTTGTGCGCCGGCAATTCTTGCATGCAGGGTCACGGATCGACCCCCTTCGAGGAATGCATAAAAATACCCGGGGCTGAACAGGTCCGAATCCGGCTCAAGGCCGCGCTCGGCCTCCATCGGCCTGTGAACCATATATTGCCATTCAGGCTCCCACACAAAGACGCCGTCAGAAATCTTTTGGCTCAGCCGGTGGTCCGGATCCGGAGAGAAAACGAAGCCGTCCGGATGTGAATCGACACTCTCCGGCCAGGCGTCTTCAGCGCCCTGATATGCTTTGGTGGTATCATGGAAATTACGGCTTTCGATATCGGGCCTCAAGATGAGCCGGACCGGTTCGTGGTCTGCCAGCCCTCTGTTCCGGCCT
This sequence comes from Desulfobacterales bacterium, assembly GCA_035529735.1. Taxonomy (GTDB): domain Bacteria; phylum Desulfobacterota; class Desulfobacteria; order Desulfobacterales; family UBA11574; genus JAAXQD01. The sequence continues at coordinate 8,912 of DATKWE010000188.1, forward strand.
TGGGTCGGCTCACGAAAGAAAATCATCCGCACGGTATTCTCTTTTTCGATCATCTCAACTCGAACGTTCAAAAAAACATACTGGCCCTGGCCGGTGAGCACCTGATACCGCCATACCCCTTTTGAACTCGATTCGGAACAAAAAGAGATAAAACCGTCATCGCATATTTCCTGGGAGTAGTCCTGAAACACCAGCCACGCCCGGCAGCGGGAAAACATGATCCATCGGTCTTCAGGAAATTCCGGATCCATATTTCCTGCCAGAAGCGCATCGTACCGACTGGCGAGCTCACCCCAGGAAACATGCGCCCGAAGCATGGCACCCCGGCCGTTGGTCCCCAGCATCAGCAGAGATCGGTCAGCAAGATCCGACCGACCATAGATCTGTTTTACGGTGGCATCTTCGGGCCTGGAAAGAAAAAGAAGCGGTCCGTCCACATGTCGGGGCTCTCCCGGCGTGTAAACCGACAGCTTCAGGGTATAAGACTGATGAATCCCGGGGGGCGGCAACGGGGAAAAGAGCGCAAAAAACGATCCATCAAGACACGGCAAGCTTTCTTCCTGGGACAGGCAGCTGCTTTGGCCCATGATTCGAGCACGGAAAGGAATATCTGCACGAACCATTAGAAAGTGGTCCGGCGGCACCATGACTTCCCTTCTAATGTCGTGTGGCCATTGCCAGGTTATCACTCTCGTTTCATCGCTGACCGGGTTAAGCCTGCGGCAGTATTCCACCGGGCTTTCTGCCAGTTCCCGAGCCGCCGAATCCGGCTCAAATATATCCAGGTCCTGGATGTCGTTATAAAATCGAAAGACATCCAGGGCCTTGGCACGCAATCGCTGTCGGGTTATTCTTTCCGGGAATACTGCAGTTTGAGACTCTGCGTCGAGAATAAGATCCACATCTTTCTCGTCGGCGGTGAGGCAGAGAACCCGGCCGGGATCGAGGCGGCAGGCATGCTGTTTTTCAGAGGTTTCGATGACCGCCGCTTCTCCTGTGACAAGGTCCATCAGGGACGTTCCTTCCATACCGGTCTCCAGGGGGTCCCAGGCGCCCAGGGTCTCCTGGTGATCATCAAGATTCACCACAATCAGGAGCTTTTTCCCCGAAACACGGGAGTGCCGAAGCAGTGCCAAGTGATTGCCCTCCCCTTTCTGGACCATTTTAAGCTCAGTTTGGTCATGGAAGGCGGGATGCATCTTGAGGAGGGTGTTGAGACGTCGGATGTGTTTCACCTGATTGGTATCCGCCCCCCAGTTCAGTGAAGGCGACCCGTGGACATCGATCTTTTCAGAGGCATACCATTCAACACCGTTGGCAAAACCGAAACCGCCTTGTTGGCTGAAAAGAGCGCACAGGGCTGTACGCATGCGGGCAAAGACTTTTGACCGTTCAGCCAGGCGAGGGTTGTCGTGGGTCTCGGCAAAATGGACGGTAATTCCGTCACTGGCTGAAATCTCGTTGGCTCCCGGAAGATAGGCTTCGATCTGACCGCGGCCATAGTTTTGAAACAGCTCTGAATAGGCCCAGTTGAAATTGGCTTTGTTCAGGAGGTCACGGGTTACGGAAATTTTTCCGCCAAGCCCTTCCAGGAGAAAAACCGTGTCGGGATACTGGTCTCTGACCCTGGCAATAATGTACCGCCAGGCAGGAACCGTTATCATATATCCTGCATCGCATCGGAACCCGTCCACACCCCGGCGACACCAGGTAATGAAAACATCGGCCATATATTGCCACAAGTCTTTGTTTGCGTAATCGAGTCTTGTGAGGTCGGCCCATTCGACCCCCCAGGCGCCTGGAACTTTGATCTGGCCGTCCGGGTCTCGAACGAGCCATTGAGGGTGGGTTTCATGGAGGCCCGCGGCCCACCCGGTGTGGTTGATGGCAATGTCGATAAAAACCATGGCCTGACGCTCATGGACGGCATCCACCAGTTCAATGAATTGTTCCAGCGGCGTCGCCCGCGGATCGAATTCAGCCAGGGCCGGATCGACGGCGGTAAAACTGAGGGCGGCATACGGGCTTCCAAACCGCCCCATGCGGGCATAAGTGGTGGGCGTCGGATGTATGGGAAGCAACTGGAGTATTCGACATCCCAGTTCGCCGACGATGAAATCCAGTTCTCCGATCAGATCACGAAAGGTTCCCGAAGGCGGGATGACCGTGTATCCGTTTTTGTCCAGATCCTGGATTAAATCTTTATCTGAATCAAATAAAAAATTGCCGCTCTTGTTCGGCCCGAACTGGCGAACAAAGGCATTGTAGATGATATTCGAGCAGCACGTGACCGCAGGCTCCACGTTGATGACCACATTGGGCCCGTCCGGCCAAACCGGCCGTGTCTCACCTTCCCCCAAAAAGAAACATTTGGCTTCAAAATGCCCGACTTCACACAGCGGGATTGTAATCTTAAAGCTCCGGTCATCAACCCGCTTCATGGGGATATCGAACCAGTCCTGGCCCAGTGGGGGCTGGTTCTTGTCCACCGCTTCGATGATTTCCCCTCTGGCAACTTCTGCATGGCCGATATTCGTTCGAAGCCATGCACTTCCCTTTTGAGGATTCGCAAGGGAGAGTGTAAATGACCGGATATCGCCCCGAAACATTAGGATTCGTATTCCTGGAGCAGGATCCTGAATGATCCATCTCGATTTATCCACCGGGCCTCACTATTACAATTTAAAGGGATGAGATTCGAATTGAAGGTTCTCCGAAGCTCCGTTGAAACGGGGTCTCCCCTCGGCCCGACACGCTGAGGAGAACCTTCCCGACCAGGCAATAAAAGTAAAGAATCCTGGTCCAGAGGACCAGGCTTTGGTTTCACCCCATAGGGGTATCGTATAAACTTCAACTCAAACATTTGGAGTATTGGAATAATGGGGTATTGGAGTGTTGGGTGTAAAAGCTTAATTTTTCTGAATAAGTATCACAGAAATGCTCATGGTAGTGATAAAATTGATCATGTTCCTCAAGCCCCTCATCCCATTACTCCATCACTCCATTATTCCGGCTACAAGATTCTCAGGCAGAGCCGGAGAACTCTGACCTGGCCCAAAGGACCAGATTTTTCAGGGCAAAGTAAATATAATTCAATGAAAATTGGGTGTCAAAGGAAAAGGTGCCGGCAAGCAGGCAATGGCGTTTGGAGTTTTCACATGGTGACGGCGTATTTTGCTCCCATACGCGGCCCATTCTGAGTGACAGGTTAGAGGGGCAATAATTCTGAGATCTTTTGCCTGAGTTCGTCGGCTGCTAAGTGGCTTTTGACCAGATAGCCGTCCGCTTGAGAACGCTGACGATCATACAGGTGGATGTCGTGGGCTGAAACGATGAGCACCGGGAGGTCGGGGTCTCGCATTTTTATATTCCGTAAAACATCCCATACAAGGAAACCCCGCTTAAGATACTGGTTCAGGAGGACAATTTGGGGTTTGAAAGATAAAACATTCTCCATGACAGCCTCGATATTATCTGTCGTTGACACGGTATGCCCCTGGCCGGCCAGGGCTTCCCGGCATAGATCATTTATCCATCGCTGATCATCTATAACAAGTATATTGGCCATTGGTATCTCCCGAAAAACCAAAAAATGTTCGGCGTATTTATGAAGATATGCACTAAAAATTTCTATAATATTTAACACCGATTCCGAAACGAGAAGTGTATTCTCTGCTCATATCTTTCCACCACTTTACCTGAGCCAGCGATACGGTTCGAAGGCCCTCGCAGAGTTCCGGATCAGAAGTGTCAAACCGGCAATTTTTAATTTTGAAGAAAATGTTGGTGCCCTCTTTAAACAGCGAATCGGACTCGAAATACATACCATCCCGACTATAGTTGAGAATTTTGGCATTACATATATTTTCTTTATTAAAACATGCGCACACAATGGACGCGTCACATTTACGGCGATTATCGATTCTCTTTTCCATATAGTATGAAACCTCCGACCCCGCATTTCAGTAAATTTTTGCCGACAAATCGAACCACAACCTATTAAATTCATTATTTATATCAATATTCTCAAGAACTGTTCGATCAAGTGTTAAACTCAATTAATTTTTATCAAATTTTTATTCTCATTGTCCATAGAGCAGAAGGTTCATTTTAATGGGAGAAATCCCTATGGCGCAGGAACTTGTCCCGGGCATCCCCGGGAAATACCAAATGGTTCCCTTGAGCCCGGAAGATCTGCTTGTCCCATGTGAAATTTTAAAAAGCGTTTGCCCTGCAAAATGGCAGATCCGATCTTGACAAAACCTGTCAGACCTGGAAATATGCCATTTTTATAACACTATACGGATTTTCCTCTATCAATTTTCAATTCTAATCGGAAAAGGTGTCGAATATGAAATGGTTTCTTTATGCTATTGCTTTGATCTGGATCGGAAGCGGTGCCTGGATGATTCTTTATTCACATGAATCCAGGAGGGTGTTCAAACAATGGGTCAAAAATCTTGATCGTAGAATTCTCTGTACGTTACCGGCCGTTACCGGGATCCTGCTCTTACTTTCGGCACCATGGAGCCGTCAGTCTTGGCTGATAAGACTTTTTGGGATTTTAGCCGTATTAAAAGCGGGGTTTATATTCTGGAACCCGAATAATCTGTATGATAAAATTGCCGACTGGTTCTTAACCTCGGTATCAGATCAAACCTACAGGTTTTTGGGGATTATTACGTTAATTCTTGGAACGGTAATTCTTTCCTGGATTATTTAGACAAAAAGGAGCAATAGACCATGGCACTCACAAAAGCTCAAATCATCGAAGAGATCAGCAACCGAAACGGATTCACAATGAAGAAATCCACCGAATTGGTGGAATCCCTCTTGGAAATCCTCAAAGACACCCTTGCATCCGGCGAAGATGTCCTGATCAGTGGATTTGGAAAATTCTGTGTAAAGGATAAGAATTCGCGACGGGGCAGAAATCCTGCAACCGGTGAAGATATGATGCTCTCGGCAAGAAAGGTTATCACGTTTAAATGTTCGGCCAGTCTGAGAGATGAAATTAATGCATAGAAGCGTTATGAAAGTGCATCTGTATCTGTAAAATTTACAAAAAGTTAAACACGTGTAATATTTCTCCCAGTTTGTTTACGATCAATTAGGGTTTAAATATCTTTGAGAAAAAACGAACCGTAAAATAAATCACTGCCGCCCACAGCAGACTGTTCGTGAAAATGGGTATGGTTATCAATTCTCCCGGAAACCATTGTCTTGAATACAGTGAAAGAGAGATAATCGGGAAATATAACACCTTTGTTATCCAGATCAGCATCTTGACCCACAAGGACATCTCCCCGTTAAAAGCATTCCCCGACGTGCCGGCCAACGCTATGGCCACAACTGTTTTGCTGACACCCAAATGAACCAGGGCAATGATAAAAATCACAATGATTTTCTTCATAAAGTGTTTCATGTAATGATTAAAAACCTGGGTTCTTCTCCCAATTCGTTGGGAGAAGGGGTTATAGGATCGCCAACGCTGTCAGAAATGATCCAAAATGTATAGAAGCCGTTTCAAAACCTTCCATACATACCGGGGTTATCTCATAAATCACATTTTTTTTCAATGCGGTGCAAAAAAGACCCTAAATTCAAGCATTCCATTTTTCCGTTTTCAGGATCGTCAGGTGAGGGTTGAACAAAAGGGTACGAAACTTGAGTAAAAATTTAAGCGGGCAAAATAGGCTTTTTCCATGTCAAATTCCCATATGCGTTTGCCCTTTGGCGGATTATGGTTTTGCTTGACATTCCGTATTACTGCGATAAACTCAAAACAGTGTGATCAGCCATGCAAAGTATTTTTAGTACGACCCTATGACCTTCTATGATAGTATTTTTCAATCAATGAAAGGGAGGAAACCATGGACAAACTCTTGAGAATCGACATGGGGATGGACGGTGGACCGAAAGCCAGTGAAGAACCGCTGGGCGACTACGCCGGTTTGGCCGGCCGCGGCATGACCTCGGCCATTATCGCCAAAGAAGTACCGCCGTTGTGCCATCCCCTCGGAAAAGACAATAAACTGGTCATTGCCCCCGGGCTGTTGAGCGGGAGCCACGCCGCTCAATCAGGACGTGTTTCGGTGGGCTGCAAAAGCCCGCTCACCGGCGGAATCAAAGAAGCCAATTCCGGCGGACAAGGTGCTCAAGTACTCGCCCGGCTCGGATATGCCGCCATTGTACTCGAAGGTAAGCCCGGCAACGATACCCTTTATAAGATCGTCATCAACAAAGATGGTGTAGAAATAAGCCCTGACAACAGTTTGAAGATGATGGGGAACTACGATCTGATCGACAAGATCCGGGAAGCATACGGCGACAAGGTTGCCTGTATCTCCATTGGACCGGCGGGTGAGATGAAAATGGCGGCCGCTTCCGTCGCCTTCACCGACATGGAGCAAAGACCGACACGGCATGCAGGACGCGGGGGGGTCGGCGCTGTTATGGGATCCAAAGGCGTCAAAGTTATCGTGCTGGATGACACCGGTATGCCCACCCGAAGTCCCAAGGACCCGGAAAAATTTAAAGCAGCCAACAAGGCGTTTGTCCAGGGTCTTAAAAAGCATCCCATAACGGGTGAGGGACTTCCTTCGTTCGGAACCAACATCTTGACCAATGTCATTAATGAAGTCGGTGCATTGCCCACCCATAACTTTAAAACCGGCCGGTTTGACGGTGCCGGCAACATCAGCGGCGAAACCCAGTCGGAAATCATGAAGGCCCGCGGCGGCATGGTGGCCCACGGCTGCCACAAAGGCTGCGTGATCCGCTGCTCAGGCATCTACAATGATAAAGACGGCAACTTTGTTACCAAGAGACCGGAATATGAAACCGTCTGGGCCCACGGCGGAAACTGTGGTATCGATGACATGGACACCATTGCCGAACTCGATCGTCTGGACGATGATTACGGGCTCGATACCATTGAAATGGGTGCCGCCATCGGTGTGGCCATGGAAGCGGGTCTGGCCGAGTTCGGTGATGCTGAAGCCGCCGTCAATCTTCTGAAAGAGGTCGGCAAAGGGACCCCCCTGGGCCGCATTATCGGCAGCGGGGCTGCCGTAACCGGCAAGGTCTTTGGGGTTGAAAGGGTTCCTGTGGTCAAAGGGCAGGCCCTCCCGGCCTATGATCCCCGGGCTGTTCAGGGAATGGGGGTCACTTACGCCACCACCACCATGGGAGCCGATCACACGGCCGGTTATGCGGTCACCGCAAACGTTCTCAATGTCGGGGGCAGTGTAGACCCCCTAAACCCCGAAGGGCAGGTAGAGCTCTCCAGGAACCTTCAGATCGCCACGGCCGCCATCGACGCCACCGGAATGTGCCTGTTTATTGCCTTTGCAATTCTGGATCAGCCGGAAACATTTCAAGCCCTTGTTGACATGATCGGCGCATTTACCGGCCAGAACCTCACCGCTGACGATGTCACCGAACTGGGCAAAAAAATCCTTACCTTTGAAAGGGATTTCAATTCCCGGGCCGGCTTTACCGAAAAGGACGACCGTCTGCCCGATTTCTTCAAGACAGAGCCGCTCCCGCCCCATAATGTAACGTTTGACGTCAAAGATGAAGATCTTGACCAGGTCTATAACTGGTAAAATTCCTTGTGTTTGATCGTGATCCCATGGGGAGTCCCGCTGGGGACTCCCCATCTGAATCAGTGGTAAAGAGACCCATGGAACCGGAACCTGAAAATGATACGACCATCAACCTGAGTCTGACCATAGCGTCGGACCGTCTTTCACTTTTTTCCCCGCTGCTCGGACAGGGTTTTACACTCAAAGTCCGGACAGGATGTTCCGTACGAGAACTGCTGTGCCGCCAACTCGGTGTGCGTACAGACTATGTCGATCAGCGGATTCAAACCATATTTCTGGACGGAAAAGCCGTCGATGATGTGGACACCGCTGTGATCCGGCAGGATTCCACGCTGGCCCTTTCAGCCGCAATGCCGGGACTGGCAGGGGCTACGCTGCGCCGCGGGGGTGCTTATGCAGCCATGCGGCGTCAAATTTCTCATCAGAATAAAGCCGGCCACAATTCCGTTGCAAACGGCGTCGTGATGCTTAAGCTTTTCAACCTCGTGGCCTTGGAACTGGGGCCTGGGTTTCTGAAGCAGGGTGTCTGGATCAGCGGAAAGCATATGGAAAATTTCTTTAAGAAAGTACCGGATTATTTCTGGCCCGGGTGCCGGGCCGCAGAAATTGACGGCAAGCCCCAGAAGGTGGAAAAACTAGGGCGTATGGAATGGAGACTCCGGCAGGTCTTTCTGAAACTCGAGGTTAAGGAGAGCGGCTGATATCGGTCCATAGAATTTCATTTGCGGACGCCCTGTTGTTTATGCAACGTTAGGGTTAAGACAATGATATTCCCAGGTACGTGAGTTCCTGCTTCAACACGTCATACCCCGCTTTCAAACTGTGATGGCTCTGAATCGATGTGCCCACCGTGGTTAACAGACAGCGTAATTTCGTTATATTCGGATTGGCTTTTTCAAGTTCTGTACGACAGTCTCCGATAATATCGACAATCTCACTTTTGGAGTGTTCCGGCAGATCTTGGAGTTGGTTGATGCCGGGTTTTATCGCGTCCAAAGCGTTTATCAGTTGCCGGCCGAGTTCCGCATCGATGGTCTGAACGGGACCTGCGGGAGAATACATGTTGAAGATCTGTGATTCGACGCCGGTTCCAGACATTTCGCTTTTCTTCTTCAATGATTGTACAAACAGATCGATTTCAGTTCCGACTTTGTTCAATGCATGATCTCTGGCATTATCGAGCTGATCTAACAGCTTCTCGGCCGTTTTCGGCGCATTAAGTATTTTAATGGTGTTTTTGATATAACCTTTGAAATCAGGTAATTCTTCGGGCAGTTCATGGGCAATCAACGCCTTTAGCTCTGAAGACAGTTCATCGGAATAATGGATACCCGTTGTTGTAATAAATCGATACAGGGTGTGCCATATTAAATGCGCCCGATTGTTTACGGCGCGAGCACACAGATCGGTAATCCGAACCAGTGTCGCGCCGGAACCCAACCCGCCTTGTACAGCCATCTTCGTTTTTATCGTATTGAGTTCCTTCCGGAGCTGTTCCCATTGTTCTTTCATTTCCAGTTGCGTGCGCCGGCACGCCAGTTCAACGATTTTTTTATCCAACATAAAAACCTCTTTCTTCTATAGATTCGGCACTACGAAAAACCAAATGACCATAAAAACCGTCACGCCGGTTACAGCGAGCGTTGCCAATATCCAAATCACTTCTTTTCCGGGCGTCAGTTTTTTAACCATCGAAAAAAGATTTGGAATCTTCTTTTTTTTCAAATATCCTTCGATGCTATTTTTAAAATCTTTCCATTCTCGATGTCGGGACATGGCGCATATCATTCTCATCACGTTCTGGGTTATTAGAACCCTAACGTTGCAAGTGTCGAAAAAGCGGACCCATGGGATTTTAAAACCGATTTTGCCGCGTTATCAATGCAACGACAGGGTTCACGTATTGTGATCATGCAGAGGATATTCTGGATATTGGGTTGTTGAATTCTACACCCATCCCTTTTGGATTGACCCAAACAATTTTACCTCTCGCTCGGATAGGGGTGTCAAAACTGGCGTGGAAAAGCGTCATAAATACTTCTTCATCAACAGACATGGAAGATGCAGTTTCGATAAATACGCCGCCGGGACTCGTATTTTTAGTGTATTCTCTAAAATTGTCCGTATCCGCTTCACAGATGGTATAGATAGACGTCTCTTTTCTGGGATATCTCCTTTTTTCATAAAATTCGGGTTGCTCCGCGTCATCGGGTTCGGGTTGCTGCCATTTATCCAGACCTCTGAGGAGGGTCCGCATCTGTTCTTCCGACAGCGTGGGAATGATTTCTAAAATTCGAGCTTGGAGTTCAGCGATACGCATTCTATCATAGTCGTTTTCCATCGGCCTCCTCCTTGTAGGTATTTAGAAGATCCCGGACGGTCTTTCGATGAGACCATTTTGCCTGTTTCCCATATGGTTTAACTACCTTATAGAAAAGAAGAAATCAATATAAATAGTTTTTCCCCTCAGGGCAAACGCCTTCGAATCTAAGAGGAATCGAAACGGTTTGTATTCATAAATTAAAAATGGTTCGACATTCCAATGAAAAAAGATATCACAAAATTCTTATGCCCCTGATAATTTGCCCATTATAACAATTTATCATGAAGGCAATTGAGTGGGCCTGGGTGGACGACTCGGCGACCTGGAGGGAGGACGTGACGGTGGTCTGTGATGCGGTGGTGGCCTGTTATGATGATATCTATAGTGATAATGGCCCCGAGAAGATCCATAGTGGACATTTACCCCATAATGGATTGAAGGGTGTGCAGGCCATAATAGTTGCCGCCACGAGGCTAATGAACAATGCAAGGTTCCGTGGCTGAAGCTTCAATGACCGAAGAGTGAAGGTTTATAACCGAAATCATAAAAAGTAGAGGGCGGTGGACCCTATTGTAAGGACAGCCTGAAGCCATTTCATGCTTTATGCATATATCAAAAAAATCAAACAGGCAAAGTACCTTGTATAAGATGTGTGGCGTTTGAATTGTCCTCTAAAAGCGAGATCTTATCAATTCATCAATCATTAAGGTTTTATAGTTTTAAAATATATTAGCTTACTTTTCTTGATTTTTTATTTACCTTTTGTTCATATCTAATTGGTGTTGTGAGTGGAGTCTTGCCGACATATTTATTATCAATGGGCACCATTCCTTCAGGATTGCTATTTATCTCTAAATTGGTTTGAATAGTTTGATAAAATTAACCTTTATTTTCCCAAGTTGTTGCACATCCATTTAGAATGGAAATGGTTGGTTACCTGTTTTTTGGTGATTGAAACAGTTACGATAATTGGAAGAAACGAATCGAGAATGAGTTCGGCAGAACCCTGTCTTTAGCCGATAATATTTAATTCTTAACGTTCTTTCTCCGGATGCGTACCAGTCCGACCATGCCAATGCTAAAAAAGAGAACCATCGCCAGTGTTGATAAAGGTCCGACCTTCAAGACAACCCAGCTCATTCCCACAACAGGTAACAGGCTTATCCGTACAAACGCTCTCATACTGTCATGTTCTGCGATAAAGTCGGCGATCGGCGGCGAATACGTATAATATAGACCCACAAAACCCTTGCCGATTGAATTTTG
>DATKWE010000189.1:0-7802 GCA_035529735.1 Desulfobacterales bacterium
ATCGCAGAGAAGATAAAAATGTTTCTGCGTTCAATTTATCTGTCAAGTCCTTTATTCCCATGACAGCGATAATGGTAAGAAATGGAAGAACCGGAAGAATATACCGAACCTGTTTTTCGGTTAGAAAATATGCCAAGAAAATGAATAAAAATGAAAAGGAAGCCAAGAAAATTTTATCTCGTCTATACTTTTTATTAAGCATCATAAAGGGAGCAAATAGAATCAGAATCGGATTGAGGGCACCTTGAAAGTAGCGGTAACTGTTATCTTCCCCCTGGAAGAACATGCGCATGGGAATCAATAAGGTTTCCCAAAATGTTTCGCCATACATGACTTGCCGCATTTTAAAAAAACTAAGCCTCCCGACTTGTTCACCGGCCTGATGCCGTATGATTTCCTGAACCGGCTGATAATGTAAAGATTGAAAAAAGCTTTCAAAAAGTGGATAAAACGGATTACTTGTTTGAATATAATTTTTCAAATACCAGGGTGAAGCCACTAAGGCCGAAATCATAAAAAACGTTATGCCATATTTAAGTGTGGCTATCTGTCGTTGCGTATCTTTTGCATAGCTTAACATCAGAATCAGATTCAAAATCAACCCGGCAATCAGAGCATTGTATTTTGATCCAATTGCTATCCCCATACAAAATGAAGATATCAAAAGCCATTTGAACTGCCGATATTCTAAATCACGCCACTTTATAAATGCCAGAACACTCCCTGTAGTAAAAAAGGTCATTCCTAAGTCGATATATGCCGATGTGCACAACCAGATTACTATGGGTGTAGTGATAAAAATGACCAAGCCCAGCAGGCCCCAGTTGCGGTCGAACTTTTCTTTAAGATAGAAAAAAATCAGCACGCCGGTGCCAAGGCCAAAGGCAAGGTGAATAAATTTCGGAGCCATGTCATTCTTAAAATAGAGGCAGACAAGATAGAGAAGATTGACATACATCGGGTAATAGGCATAGTCGGCCCAGGGTATTTCATAAAATCGGCCATGTTTGAGCCATAGTTTGGGGACAGCCAGATGATGAATCAGAGCATCCCGGGATATGGGCGGCGTAAGATTAAGGATAATTTCCGAGCAGAAAAACACCATAATCGTTGCAAATAAAAGGGACGCTGCTGTGTTCGGTAAAGTTCTATGGTCCATTTTTTTCATGTTCTGTCGATAAGGACGCTCTGCTTGATATAATTGCAATCGCTTTTTTAAACCCAGAGCCAACTCTTGCGGACCCAACACCAGGGCCAGTTTAAGCGTTCTTTGAACGGTCAAAACCGCCGTCTCAAAATCATCAAAAAAGAGCTAATGGATTCTGTGATTTATCCTTTAAGCGACGGCTTCCATCATCCAAGCCTATGCCCGCCATTCCTATATGGCGTGCTTGAGGATATAGAAAAACTACTCGGTCCGCTGAATCGCTTTATGGCGTTTCACCTTTTTGTGGTTTTGGAGAAAACGTAAATTTTATCTGAATCGAATTCCGATTTTGTAAAAAAGAAAAAGGAGGGGTTTACCCCTCCTTTATTAACTATCGATATATCATTATTTATATCACTATGGAGATATTGACCCATCATTAGCAACTGTGTAAGTCGTAGTGCCAGAAGCGGTGTGCGTAAATGTAGCAGTGGAAGTAACAGTACCAGTCCCACCATCAACTATCGTTCCAGCACCAGTTACATTAGCATCATTTACATAAGCACCAAAATTAGTGTCGGCAGTTACAGTAGTTCCTGTAGTTTCTGAATCCGCAAAATAAGCCATGGCTGCATTGTAAAAATTCTTGGCTTCACTTTGGGCCGCGGTATTCTGTCCTCTAGTCCGGTAGGACAGAAAGTTGGGAATGGCAATAGCTGCCAGGATGCCGATAATCGCGATAACGATCATCAATTCAATGAGTGTAAAACCTTTTTGATCTTTTTTTCTAAGTTTTTGAAGCATGTCGGTCCTCCTTTAAAATTTATTATTTTTTAACCTGTTAAAAACATACTATTGTAAAAGCTAAATCTTACATTAACCGTGTTTGAAAACCTTTGTTTGTTTTTTAATCACCCCCTTGGATTATCATAAACAATCTTGTTTTTTTAAGTTAGCCTTACAGAGAGCAAATAGTGTGCCATGGACCGACATTTTGTTTTTTATTGTGTTAACATCTTGTTTTTTTTAAATATAATTACTGATTCAAACGCCAATTTATTTTTCTTCTTTTAATCCATCATGACATTTTTTGTCAAAAAAAATAAAATTTGTCATCAGTCTATTCCCAGTTTGCTCAGCCGATAGCGAAACGTTCGAAAGCTGATGTCCAGAAGATCGGCGGCCTCTTGCTTTTTACCGTTTGTACACTCCAGTGCCTTTTCCAGATATGCTTTTTCAATTTCCTCCAGAATGACATCCAGTGAAACCCCTTTTCTCACCTCGTCCAGATCGAACCGCCGGTTTTGAATCCCCTCGATCCACCTTCTTTTATGCAATGAAAGGGCCAGGCTGTCCGGGAGAATAATGTTTGTGCTTGAAAGTGCCACGCTCCGTTCAATCAAATTTTCAAGCTCGCGGATATTTCCGGGAAAATCGTATTTCGTTAAAAGATCTATGGCGTAAGATGAGATTTTGGTGACTTCTCTGCCCATTTCCCGGGAATATTTATCCAGAAAATGCTGGGCAAGAAGACGAATATCACTCTTTCTTTCTCTGAGCGGCGGCATCCGTATCTCGATGACGTTCAGGCGATAAAAAAGATCTTCCCGGAAGTTCCCTGTGATAACCTCATCTTCCAGTTTTTTATTGGTTGCAGAGATGATCCTTATATCCACTGAAATATCTTCATTGCTGCCAACAGGTTTAAAAGCCCTTTCCTGTACCGCCCTTAGGAGCTTCACCTGTATCGGAAGCGTGAGCTCCCCAATTTCATCCAGAAAGATGGTTCCTTGATCGGCAACTTCAAACAGCCCCTTTTTATCCTGGGTCGCTCCTGTAAAGGAACCTTTTTTATGGCCAAAAAGCTCGCTTTCCATCAATGTTTCTGGAATACCCCCACAGTTCACGACAACAAACGACCTCTCACGCTGGTCACTTTCTTCATGAATGGCTTTGGCAATCAATTCTTTGCCGGTTCCACTTTCTCCGGTGATGAGAATACTTGTTTTGGTTTTGGACACCTGGCGGATAAGGTTGAAAATATTCTTCATGCTCGGACTGTTTCCGACAATCTTTCCAAATTGAAGGGTTCTTTTGAGTTCGTTATCGAGGATCTCTTTTTCATGCTCGATGGTTTTAAGATCCAGTGCATTTTTGATGGTCAGTTTAAGTTCTTCATTGTCAAACGGTTTTGGAACAAAATCGTATGCACCTTTATTCATGGCTTCAACCGCAGCCTCAGTGGTGGCATACGCTGAAATCATGATGACCACGGTATTTGGATTCTGATCTTTTGATGCTTTTAATACGTCTATGCCGGTCATGTCCCCCAGCCTGATGTCGCAAAGTAAAAGATCAAATTCAGTTTTTTTAATCATGGATACAGCCTTGCTGCCGTTTTCGGCGCATGAAACCCTATACCCTTCCTTGCCCAGCAAAACCTCCAGCAACTCGCGCATGCTGAGCTCATCATCGACAACCAGTATATGAGGAATATTATTTACCATTTTTCTTGTCCTGTGAATTTTCTGCCTATTGGAAAGACTCTTTCTTTGGGAGCATTCGCCATAGATTTAGACCTTGGAACCGCAGAATATCGAACACCGAATGATGAATATTAAAGTGTTTTAAAATAATTTATAAACTTCTTCATTCGCAATTCATCATTCATTATTCGTTATTCATCATTCGTTATTCATCATTCGTTATTCGTTATTCATCATTCGTTATTCGTCCTGGTACACGATTTTCCCGCCGACCATTGTTAATACTGTTTTGCCCTTCATATCCCAGCCATCAAAAGGGGTATTACGGCTCAGAGATTTAAATCTGTCGGCGTTTACACGGTACGGTTTTTCAGGGTCGATTATCGTAATATCAGCCTGTTGTCCAACGATTAAGCCGTTTTCCAGTCCGAGTATCCGGGCGGGGTTCGTCGACATCTTTTCAATGAGGCCTGCGAGGGTTAAGATCCCTTCATCAACCAATTTCAACCCCAGAGAAAGTGCGGTTTCGAGCCCGATGATACCATTGGGAGCCTGGTGGAATTCCACCGATTTTTCAATGGAAGAATGCGGCGCATGATCGGTGGCAATTACATCGATGGTTCCATCGGCAAGTCCCTGACGAACGGCCTCCCTGTCATGACTGGAGCGTAAGGGCGGGTTCATTTTCATATTTGTATTGCACCCTTTCACAGATGCATCGGTAAGGGTAAAATAATGGGGAGCGGTCTCGGCAGTGACCGGTACGTCTCTTGTTTTCGCATCCCTTATCGCTCGGACCGATTCCATGGTGCTGACATGGGCGATGTGGACGGAAGCTCCGGTCAATTCACTCAGTGCGATATCCCTTAAAACCATAATACTCTCTGAAGCATTGGGTATTCCCGCCAGGCCCATGCCCGTGGCAACCGCACCTTCATTCATAACACCGTCTGCCGCCAGATCAAGATCCTCACAGTGGGAAATAACCGGAAGTTGGCATTCTTTGGCCTGTTCCAGAGCTCTGCGCATCAGCTGACTGTTCATCACCGGGTTTCCGTCGTCGGAGACGGCGACAACTCCCGCAGCCTTTAATTCTCCGTATTCACAAAGGTCTTCTCCTTGGGATCCCTTACTGATTGCGGCAACCGGATAAACACGAGCCGTGCCGGCTTCCCGGGCTTTGGTTAAAATATATTCCGTAACCGCTTTGCAATCGTTGACCGGGTTTGTGTTCGGCATACAGCAGACCGCTGTAAACCCCCCGACAACAGCCGACCGGCATCCGGTTTCGATGGTCTCTTTATACTCATAACCGGGCTCCCTCAAATGGACATGCATATCGATGAGTCCGGGGATAACGATTTTACCGGATGCGTCAATCGTTTTTGATTCAGGGTGTTCACCGTCTGCCAAACCATCTGTTTTGATCTCAACGATCTTACCATCCTCTATAAAGATATCCATGATGCCGTCTAAATTTCCGGGATCGATAACCCTTCCGCCCTTAATTACCGCCAACATTATGCATACCTCCGGTCACCGGACAAAAAAAACATACAGATGGCAACATGGTTGGTTGCCCGACCATGAATCCCTTCTTGGCCAGTATCGCCGCCCATTTTTACAAGTCCAATGCAGTTTGACCTTGCCACCCCGCTGTGGAAAATATCATCTTTTATTGCAATACTCTGGAAGCTGAATGATTCGCCGGTGCTATTCCAATATATGCCCAATTCTGTTCCACCTGACCCCGAAATTTGTTTTGTCCCAGGACCAGTAGATGATTAAGGCTTTGCCTTTAACAGCCTTCAAATCGACAAACCCCCAAAACCTGCTGTCATAGCTTTGATCACGATTGTCTCCCATGACAAAAAACGAGTTTGGGGGGACCTTAACCGGGCCGAAATTATCTCTGGGTTGAACACTTGCCGGGAAGGAATAGGAATCTGTATAAATACCATGGTCATGATTAAGAAGCTTATGGTTCACGTAAACCTTCTTGTCATGGACTTCAAGCACATCTCCTGATACGCCGATGACCCGTTTTATAAAATCCTTTTCAGGGTCTTCGGGGAATTCAAAAACGACGATGTCACCACGCTTGGGGTTTTTGATAGGAATAATTGTTGTTTGTGTAAATGGTATTTTGATACCGTAAATAAATTTATTGACCAGAATGTGATCTCCGATAAGAAGCGTCTCTTTCATGGAGCCTGAAGGAATTTTAAATGCCTGAATGACAAACGTACGGATAAACAGGGCCAGCACAATGGCCACAAGGATCGCTTCAATATTTTCCCGAAGACCGCTCTTTTTTTTCGTTCGGGCTTCATCTTTAATGGAACGCTTTATCTTCAAGTCTACACTGCATCCTTTCTAATTAAACTTCGTTTAAATGTCTCGTTTTAATATTCAAGTAAAGTTTTAGGTTTCATTGGTAAGATTTTGTTATTAGTGGTTTTTAATCACACTAAATGAAACTCTTAAAATAATATTTCCCAAAACGCCCGCCACGATATCGTCCATGACAATGCCGACCCCCCCGGATAATCTTCTTTCGAGAAATCGAATCGGATACGGTTTCCAGATATCCAGGATTCTGAATATTAAAAAACCTGAAAAAACGGAAATCATGTTAAACGGCAGGCCGATGAGGGTCACCAACATACCTGCAATTTCATCGATGACGATACAACCCGGATCTTTGGCCTTTAATATTATTTCTGCCTCGTGAGCCATCCATACGGCAAACAAAACAAACAGTATGGTTAGGACAACAGCAACCGCAAATTCGATTTTAGAAAGAAGAAAGCAAAGCGCGAGTCCCAGAATAGATCCAAAAGTTCCGGGAGCAAAAGAGATGTTCCCAATAAAACAGCCGGTCGCAAAAAACATGACCGATTTCTGTTTATAATTCATGGCTTGTCTCTATAGTCTGACTCCTTTTTTGTCAAGAAATAGTATTGAAACATAATGTCCTCTATTTTCCAATCGCTCCTATTTGAAAGCTGAAACCATTCTCATTAAATTGAATTGCACAGCGATTGTACAATCGTATCGTATACGATCCTGATGGGTATGTTCTTTTCAAGAGCGATCTTTCTGCAGACCTCATACTCGGGAGCCATACGAATACTTCCGTTCAACGCTACAATCCGTTTTACCGCTATTTCACCATAGGCTGTTTCCATGAGGACGGATTCCCGAGCCAGCACACGTCTTTTGGCATCATAGTATCTTACGCCCAAAGAAGTGGTCTCCGACAAGATACAGTCGATCACTATTTCCCGACAATTTACCGGACACAGAACCTGAACCATGGTACCCGGCCTGTTTTTTTTCATGAAAATCGGAATCCAGTAGACATCGAGGGCACCATTTTCAAACAGACGATCCATTAGGAACCCAAATACTTCCGGGTTCATATCGTCGATGCAGGTTTCGACCACTGTAATCGCGTCCTTTTGATGAATGGATGCTTTTCCGGTAATGATCCTCAATAGATTCGGTATCGGTTTCAGTTCACGTTTTCCGGCGCCATAACCGGTTTTTTCGATGATCATGTCCGGAATTTCTTCGAAAGATTCAGCAAGAGCAACGATGATGGCAGCACCCGTTGGTGTGACAAGCTCATGGGGAATTTGGGTGCCATAGACCGGTACCCCCTTAAGAATGCCAAGGGTCGCCGGTGCGGGAACCGGGAGGGTTCCATGCTGGCAGGAAACAAACCCCCGTCCCAACGGAATCTTTGAGGATATTATCCGGGCTATCCCCAAATAATCCACACAAAGTGCCGTGCCCACGATATCGACAACCGCATCAATGCCGCCCACTTCATGGAAATGGACGTTTTCCTTGGGACAGCCGTGAATCGCGGCTTCGGCATCTGCAATCCTTTCAAAAATATCGAGACTCATTTGTTGGATGTTCGGAGATAAACAGCTTTTTTCTATCATTGATATTATCTCGGCATAATCCTTCGATTTTACGTCATCTACGACACGGACATCCACGCTTTTAGCCTGAATCCCATTGCGTGACACCGTGGTAACAGAGAGATCAAAACCGGATAATGGTATCTTTTCGAGGCTGTCTTTGAGCCATTTTACGGGTACTCCGAGGTCTATTAATGCCCCTAAGGTCATATCTCCGCTAATGCCGGAAAAACA
>DATKWE010000190.1:0-7297 GCA_035529735.1 Desulfobacterales bacterium
AACCAGACGCTCGAGCACTTCCATAAAAATACCGGTGATGCGGACTTCGTTTTCCAGTACTTTTTTGCGCCATTGCGGTGGAAGGGATTGAGTTTCCTGATAGATAAGCAGAATATGATCACTCATACGATTACAGACCAAAAAATACTCACGGATGGCTTCAGCAAGGGACTTTCGGCCTCCTGCCGCTCTTTCCATTGCTTCCGACACACCCCGCTCGACCTCTGCATGGATTGCATCGCAAACCAAATACAGGATATCCTCTTTGGAAGCAACATATTCATACAATGAACCGATGGAAAGGCCGGCGGCACGCGCGATCTGCCGTGTCGTGGTTTTGTGAAACCCCTGTTTGATGAAAAGCTGAACCGCAGCATCAACAATCTGGAGATGCCGCTGCTCCACAAGAACAGGGTTTTTTATCTGAGTGGGAATTCCTTTTGTGGCACGCATTTGTTCTGTTATAATCCTATCAATTTGCTCAAGTTAAATAGGACACAGATTTTCGCAGATATTCACAGATAATAATATTATTTTTTATTTTAAGAATCTTGACAATCTGTATTCACCTGCCCGCTCGCGCCCCTGGCCGCCTCGCCTTGCCCGTCCGCCATCGGCTTCGCCTCAGGCGAATGCCGGGCGGGCTTGGCTGGCGGGCGAGCTTGCGTGGGAGGCGGGTCTGTGTCCAAAAAAGGAAATTTCTATACTATCAAGTTATGATCGAATATGGCCTTTATTCTGACCGAGCGCTCGTTCACAATCGTTACCACGTTCCAGTTTCCCATGTCAATATTTTTCCTCGGAATAGAAAAACTTTACGCCTGATAATGCCTTATAAATCAGGGAATAAGAAAGATATTGACAAATCTGACAGCCGAGGATACAAATGATCATTATCTTGTGACCGAGCGCTCGCTCATAATGACTGGCAAAAATATCGATCTTGCCGAATAATAATGTGAACCGGCCGATATTTATGCTATGATGCCTTTCAAAAAATTACGGTTGCCAGCCGCCGCTTTTTTAGTTCCGTAAAAAGTAAAAGGTTGAACGTGAAAAGTCTATATGTTTTGTTATATTGCCTCTTAATTTACTAAATGTAGTCGTTTTACATTTCACGTTTCACTTTTTACAAATTTATCAACGTTTCGTTATCAAAAAAGGAGTGTGTGTCATGGAAAAAAAACTCATTTTAGTCGATAAGCAGGATATGATCGGACTGATTACGCTGAACCGGCCCGAAGACATGAACACCTTTAATGTCCCCTTTGCCAGAGCTTTGAATGACGCCCTTCGGGATTTGGATCAAGACGACGAGGTGCGTGTAGTGGTGATACGAGCGGCAGGCAAACATTTTTCAACCGGCATCTCTCTTCCGGAGTTCCAGGGGAAAAGCCCCAAAGAACTCCGGGAGTTTTTAAATTTAATGGATGAATTCTACCATACCCTGCCGCGAATGAAAAAGCCGGTGATCGCTTCGGTCAAAGGCGCTGCAGTGGCCAACGGCGCAGGTCTTGTCTTTGCCTGTGATCTGGCAGTGGCTGCCGAAAATGCGCGGTTCGGAACCACCGCCATCAACGTGGGATTGATCTGTCTGGGTCCGGCGGTTCCCCTGGCGCGTCATGTGGGCCGCAAAAAAGCCCTTGAGATGATCCTGACCGGAGATATTATTTCCGCCGCTGAAGCTGAACGGCTCGGACTTATCAACAAAATCGTGCCGCCCGACGAACTTGAAGCCGAAACCATGGCGCTTGCCGCCAAAATTGCTCAAAAGAGTCCCCTGGCGGTGCAGACTGGAAAAGCCGGCGTATACGCCATGTCTGAAATTCCTTACCATCAAGCCCTTGACTATATGGATGAATTGTTTGCTTCGCTGTGTGCGACAGAGGATGCCCTGGAAGGAATCGACGCTTTCTTGGAAAAACGGAAACCGAATTGGAAGTGCCGTTAATGTTTCCTTCAGAAGACCATTAACGAATTCATCATTTCAAGCTGTCTTCAAAGCCGGACATAAAAGTAGAAACATTTCAAAAATGCTAATTTTTTTTCAATTTCAAGGAGAGTGGCATTGGATTTCGATCTAACAAAAGAACAGGAAATGATTCGCAAAGAAGTCCGGAAATTTGCACAAAGCGAAATTGCGCCGGTCGCTCTTGAACTTGATGAAAAAGAGGCGTTTTCCGCTGAACTCACCCAAAAAATGGGAGAAATCGGCCTTTTCGGCATGTTTGTTTCAGAAGAATATGACGGTCAGGGGTTGGATTATCTGTCCTACATCATTGCTGTGGAAGAAATTGCAAGAGTCGATGGATCTCAAGCCGCCACCGTTGCAGCCGGCAACTCTCTGGGAATCGGCCCCATATACTATTTCGGTACGGAGGAACAAAAGAAAAAATATCTTCCCGAACTTTGTGCCGGCAAAGGCCTCTGGGGTTTCGGTCTGACGGAGCCTTCCGCCGGCTCCGATGCCGGAGGAAGCAAAACCACCGCGGTAAAGGACGGGAATGAATGGGTTCTTAATGGATCAAAAATATTCATCACCAATGGCGCCAGTGAACTTAGCATGGGCGTCACGGTTCAGGCGGTTACCGGAAAAAGGCCCAGCGGCAAGCCCGAATACACGTGCTTTCTGGTAGAGCATGGAACTCCGGGGTTCAAAGCTGTTCCCATGCACAAAAAGATGATGTGGCGTGCTTCAGACACCGCTGAACTCTACTTCAATGACGTCAGGATCCCCGAAGACAATATTCTGGGTCTAAAGGGAGACGGTTTTCGCCAGATGCTCTCGACCCTGGACGGGGGCAGGCTCTCCATTGCCGCCATGGGACTCGGCGGTTCCCAGGGCGCTTATGAAGCCGCACTCAAATACGCCAAAAAGAGAGTCCAGTTCGGGCAACCCATTTGCAAATTCCAGGCGGTTGCATTCAAGCTGGCAGACTGCGCCCTTGAAATCGAATGCGCACGAAATCTCCTGTACAAAGCCTGCTGGCTGAGAGATCACAGAAGACCTTTTGAAAAAGAGGCCGCCATGGCCAAGCTATACTGTTCCGAACTCATGGGACGGGTGGCGAACCATGCTGTCCAGATCCACGGCGGATATGGTCTGATGAAGGAATACCATGTGGAAAGGTTTTATCGCGATCAGAAACTGCTGGACATTGGAGAAGGGACTTCCGAAGTCCAGCGGATCGTCATCTCTCGATATATCGGGTGTTAAGTGTCAAATGCCTAAGGTTGAAATGCCTAAAATGATCTAAAATGCCTAAAGTGCCTAAAATTGGGTAAAGCATGGAACGAAAGCAGTTTGCCAAAAATCTTGAAAAGCGAACTCGAAAATTTGCAGTGCAAATTATTCGCTTATCAATAACTTTACCCATCTCTCCCGAGAGTATAGGTTTGTAATGATGTATAAGCCAGATCAAAATATAAGAAAGAGTCGCACCAGGGCGCACTTTAGGCATTTTAGGTATTTAAACTTTAGGCATTTTAGATCATTTTAGGCATTTTAGGCATTTAAACTTTAGGCACTTTAGATCATTTTAGGCATTTTAGGCACTTTAGGCATTTTAAACTGCCGGAAGGTAGATTTCATGAACGAAAAGGTCCTCTTGGCAGAAGAAAAGGATGGCATCGCAGTTCTTACGCTAAACCGACCCAAGGTGATGAATTCTTTTAATTTTGCATTGCTTCATTCTCTTAAGGAGCAGGTCGATGCACTTAAATTTAATGCCAACGTTCGTGTGGTCATCATTACGGGTGCCGGCCGGAAGGCCTTCTGTGCCGGCGCAGATTTGAAAGAAAGAACCACCTTTGACGAACTTCAGGTAAAGGAATTCATTTTCACCATAAGAAATCTTTTTACGTCCATCGAATACCTCAATAAACCTGTGATTGCAGCCATAAACGGCGTCGCCCTCGGCGGCGGAACGGAACTTGCCCTTGCCTGCGACATTCGGATCGCGGCCATAAATGCCTCGATGGGTCTTACCGAAACCCGTCTTGCCATCATTCCGGGGGCAGGCGGTACACAAAGACTTCCAAGGCTGATCGGACGCGGTAAAGCCAAGGAACTCATATTTACCGGTCGTCGCGTGGACGCCCGGGAAGCCCTGCAGATCGGGCTTGTCAATCAAATATATGACCCGGAATCGCTCCTAGAGGAATGTCAAAAAATGGCCGCCATGATCTGTGAAACCGGGCCAATCGCCATTGAACAGGCCAAATATGCCATCAACTACGGGCTCGAAACCGATCTTCACACGGGTCTTGGTATTGAATCGAATGCATATTGGGTAACCATTCCAACAGAGGATCGACTCGAAGGCCTTGCCGCGTTTCAAGCAAAGCGAAAACCTGTGTACAAAGGTAGATAGAGAATTCAGTAGTGTCCAAGATAATTTGTTTTCTGATTTAACAACGAACAGTCAACACATCTTCGTGTTAAAATAGCCTTTAATTATTGGAGTACTGGAGTGATGGAACTCTGATTTTTCCATTACCCCAACACTCCATTACTCCAGGGGCCCCCGTGTGATTATGTTGCTTCAAATAATTTATTTTGGACAAGATTGAGAGGAAATCTTATGACCAATAGATCGTTCTGGGAAAATGAAGAAAAAAAACTTGACGAGCAGGTTAAACAGGCCATGTGGCCGGGCGGCGAAAAAGCTGTCGAAAGACTGGTTAAACAAGGTAAACGTCCGGTCAGAGAACTTATTGAAAAACTCATCGACCCGGAGACCGAGTTCTTTGAGCTCAGCCGTATCGCCGGTTTCGGAATGGATTATCCGGGGGTTATGGATGTTCCCTGCGGCGGTCTTGTAACGGGATTGGGAAAAATTCACGGCAACTGGTCCATGATTTTCGCCAACGACAGCCGTGTAAAAGCCGGCACATATTTTCCAATTACGCTCAAAAAGCATATGAGAGCCCAGGCCATTGCCGAACGGTGTGGATTGAATTGCGTTTATATCGCTGACTCAGGCGGCGCTTTCCTTCCCATGCAGGCTGAAGTTTTCCCCGACGACCAGCATTTCGGATCCATGTTTTACAATATGGCTCGGATGTCGGCAATGGGCCTTAAACAGATTACCCTGAGCACCGGCGGTAATACTGCAGGCGGTGCCTACATCGTTTTTATGGCCTGTGAATCGGTGATGATCGATAAACTGGCTTACAGCTTTCTGGGCGGTCCCCCTCTGGTAAAAATGGCAACCAGTGAGACCATTTCTGCAGAGGACCTTGGCGGGGCAACAATACATACACAGATTTCAGGCGGGGCTGATCATTTTTGTTCCAATCAGGAGGAAGCTCTTGCGCGTGTCAGAGAAATCCTCATGCTGGAGCCCCCCCAGAAACTTCAGTTCCACCGCTATGCCGAAACCCCTCCAAAAGTTCCGGAAACGTCCGTTTATGAAATCCTGCCGGCGTCCGCTTACCAGGGGATCAATGTTCGTGCATTTCTGGAAGCGATTGCCGATGACAGCGTTTTTTCCGAATACAAAAAGGATTATGCCCCCGGGCGCGGTGACAATATCGTAACCGGTAAAATGCGCATAAAAGGACTGCCCATCGGCGTTTTAGCATCCAACGGCGTCGGCATCATATTTTTTGAAGCAGCGCGAAAGGCCACAGAATGGATCGTCCGCTGTTGCCAGGAAAAAATTCCGCTGCTTTTTATTCAGAGTTCTCCCGGCTACATGGTGGGATCAGAATCAGAACATATGGGTATCGGCAAATATGGTGCGGACATGGTGAGAGCGGTTTCATGCGCTCAGGTACCCCGCATCCAACTTGTTATCGGACCGGATAACGGGGCTGCCAATTACGGAATGTGCGGCAGGGCGTACAAACCAAATTTTCTCTTTTCCACAATGAGGGCCAGAACGTCTGTCATGAGCGGGCGGAGTGCGGCCGGGGTTCTGCTTTCCATCGAAGAACGAAAACGTGACCGGCAGAAAAACCCCATGAGCGAAGCGGAAAAAGAAGCCTTCAGCCAGGGAATGATAACAAAATACGACGTAGAAGCCCATCCGTTTTACTGTGGCGCGCGTCTTTTGAATGACAGGGTCTTAAAATTTTCTGAAATTCGCAACTGGCTGGCCATGGCGTTTGAGGTGAGTCTTTTCCAGCCCATCGGCGATCCTTCTTTTGGGAATTTTCGATTTTAGCGTCTTACTATTAATTTTCTTGTAATATTTGGCAAAACTTTTTCTTTTCACCACGAAGGCACAAAGACACTAAGCATAATAAAATATTTCCTTTGTGTCTTAATGCCTTGGTGGCAGATAATTTTAGTTATAGCCAAGCTATAGGCCGGGTTACCCGGTTTAGGAGGATACAGATGGCTTCATTAACATACCCGAAAAAGGTGGTGTTGGGGGATATTACGGTAAGAGATGGTTTCCAGCATGAAGAAAAATTCATTCCGACCGATGCAAAGCTGTGGGTGGCCGAAGAGCTTATTCTTGCCGGGTTCAAGCGGTTGGAAGTGACCAATTTCGGTAATCCCAAGGTGATGCCCCAGTTTAAGGATGCCGATGACCTTTCAAAGCACCTGCATGCCAGTAAGAAAGTCGGCCATTTATTGAAAGATGTCGAAATTACCGCCATAACCATCCGGGAAAGAGCTGTGGACAGAACGATCCAGGCATGCAAGGAGGGGTATGGTCCGGACCGGATTCTGTTTATGGTCTCCACCAGCGAATCCCATCACCGAACCAACTCCGGGCTTTCACTCCAAGAATACTGGAAGATGTGTGAAACCTATATTCCAAAAGCCCACGATGCAGGAATGAAAGTCTGCGGAACCGTAAGCACCATCTGGGGCTGTCCCATCGAGGGGCCCACGGAAATGAAAAAGGCCGTTGAATTTACACAGCGGTGGCTTGACATCGGGGCGGACGATATCGAGCATGCCGATCATGACGGATCTGCCCCGCCCAACAAAGTGTACGAATATTATTCCATGATTCTCGATGCAATTCCGGATCCCTCCAAACATGTGGCCCATTTTCATGTCACCCGAGGTTGGGGGCTTGCCAATGTTCTGGCAGCGCTTCAGGCCGGAATCACACATTTCGAATCGACCCTGGGCGGCACCGGCGGACAGCCCGCCAATTTTTTAGACGGTGTCCCGGTTGCCGGTACCGGAGAATACTATTATCAAGATCCGGGTATCGTGGGCCTTGTATCCACGGAAGATATGGTGGTCATGATGGATGAAATGGGGATCGATACCGGTGTTGATGTGGACAGAGTCCTCAGGATAGGCCGTATGCTCGAAAAGATTTTGGGC
>DATKWE010000191.1:0-6016 GCA_035529735.1 Desulfobacterales bacterium
AAATATCCATTTTATCGGGTTATACGAACTCCTTTTTACCGGTTAACTACCCTATTGAATAGATAATAATTTTATGGTAGACATCGTTTTCTCATTTAACTTCTTTTAACCCATACTGTGACAAGAGGACTCAGGTATGCCTCGTAACGAATATTTAATGGAAAACGATGGAGAAACCCTTCGCCTGGACTTGAAAACAGACGGCAAGAAAGTTGAAAATCAGGCCCTGTGGGCCGGTATAAAACCGGGCATGCGTGTCGCCGATTTAGGGTTTGGTTCCGGGAAAACCACCATTTATCTGCACAACCTCGTTCAACCGAAGGGTGAAGTCGTCGGTGTCGACATTGCTGAACACAGAATCGAATACGCTAAAAAGCACTACCATAGAGACGGAATCGAATACATATGCAGAGATATATACGAACCTCTAGAAGATCTGGGACTGTTTGATTTTATTTGGGTCCGCTTTGTTCTTGAATACCACAAATCTAAAAGTTTCGACATCGTCAAAAACATATCCCGCATTCTGAAACCCGGAGGAATTCTCTGCCTTATCGATCTGGATTACAACTGCCTGAACCACTTCGGGCTCTCTAAAAGACTTGAAAGAACAATTTACGCATTAACCAAGGCCTTGGAAAAAAATACCGACTTCGACCCCTATGTGGGAATAAAACTATATTCTTTTATTTATGACCTTGGCTACCAGGATATCGATGTTAGCATGGCCCCACATCACTTGATTTTTGGAAAATTGAATGAAATCGACAACTATAACTGGACTAAAAAGCTGGAAGTTGCCGGGAAAAAATTGGGATATGAGTTTAAAGAATACAAAGGGGGGTATGAAGAGTTTTTTGAAGAATTTAAAATTTTTTTTTCCGATCCCAGGCGGTTCACCTATACCCCGATAATATGCTGCAGGGGGAATAAGCCCGCAACCTGACTTGCCAATGGGGTTAAAAGCCACTCGCCGTTGAAGTTCAGGAGCTGATATCTCTAAACAAGTTTTTTAGACACCTGAAATAATGATCTCCGTACTGCGTATTTAACACCCACATTTGATACAGTTTTTCATACGGTATGGATCGGGTTTCCGCAAAGCTTGGCGGATAAATAAGTACGGGTATCTCACACTGCTCGAATTTTGCGGAAAGATGAGAAAGCGTCAAGTAAAGAATATCCTTTGACAGGCCGGTGGCGTCCAGGACAAAAACATTGATACAGTTGGTAAGATCAGACATGTTCAAACCCACATCTGAGATATTTACCATGAAAACGGCCTTGAGATTGACGTCATTTTTAAGTGAAAATAGATACTTTTCCCTTTTAAAGCCAAACTTTTGAAACTCTTTGGACAGGTCCCCAGCGTCAATCGTGCCGGGCTTTATGTCCAGGGCATCCAGCATGAGGCCTCCAGACTCATGCTCGTAAAATTTCTCAAACTCAACTAAATCTTCGGGTTCGGTTTTAACGAGTCTCCACGGTTCAGGAAAACGCAATTCACTATTGGATACTTTCTGATAATGAGAATAGGTAAACGTATCCAGAGAGGAAACTTTTGGATCCTTGATTTCTCTTGCAACCCCGCCAAAGACATGGTTGGGAAATTTGTTTTCGGGCCTGAAATAGCAGAAAAGATAATCCATATGTAGAGAATAGAGACCATGGGACGCGTTGGAAAAACGACCGATCTGGTCCAGCACAGCAATGCCGCTCCTTTTTATGGCCGGTCTGCGTGCGGCATGATGATGAATCAACCATGCATTTTCATAAAAACGAAGCATGGCCACATGGCCCTGAATTTGTCCCTTGTCCTGATAAATGAAATGCCGGGCAATATTCGGATTCCGGGTATACAGTTTTTCGTAAGTTTCCTTGATTTTTTCCTTGTTGGCCTCAATAAAAGCATATTTTTTCGGATAGATAAAACCGGTTTCAAAAAAGAAATTCCAGAGGTCGTCCATATTGACCCTGTTGCAGATATAAGAATGACCGTCTTTGGCCTGATGAAGTAATGCCAATAGTCTGCCGTGGTCTTTAATATCCATATCCAGGATGGCCAGGCCGCATTTCACCCAACCGCCGTTTTCTTCTTCCATAATTTTTCGATAAATAGCCTGGGCTTTACATTTAATATTGAAAATGTTTGCAAAACTCAGTTCCAGCTCAGGGATGATCATGCCGGGTAACAGCACGGCATTGTTTATGTCTTCTTCCACCGAAAAACCGGATCCGGACAAATCAATAACCTTCAGATTATTCATCTGTTCTGTAAATCGATGTCTGAAGATGATGTTTGGAGATGGAACCAGTTTAAGGCGATGGCTTCTGAATTCTTTGGGTTTAAACCTTCGAATTTGATAGTTCAACGGTTCGAGAACATAGCTTCTCGTTTTATTGTCATCGGACTGCTTGATCACTCTGCATTCCCCTGAATAGAGCATCTCATTTTCATCGGAAAAATTCAGGGTTACCGGGGATTCAGGATCGATCCATTGAAATGTCTGGGGGGGTTTTGCAGTGACTTCAACACGGAAGGCGGCCGTACTGAAATCCATGAGAACACCATCAAAAAGAGCGCTGTTCTGTATAAGCTGGACCTTGACGCCTTTGCAGGCATACCGTTTCAGTTTCCGGGGTCTGACCTCCCGACACGTCTCAGGAAGAATAAGGCGGATCCCCTCATGGTCAATGCTGATCTCGTTGGATTTTAATAACAATACGTTTGGGCCGTCGCAAATGAGAATGTCTTGGAATTTATAGGACCTTAGCTGTCGATCGATTTTATCGGTTTCGGACCAAAGACACCTTAACTCGTCTCCTAAACAAGGCAGCGGTTTGGCTCGGTGAGAACACGTATACCCGTATTTGGCATGTCTTAAATTTACAAGGATGGTACCGTCTTGGAAATTAATGTAATTCAGTTTGTTGATTATATGTTTTTTATGGACCTCTTTTCCTTTTATGAAGCGGTCGCCTTCTGTACTTTTAGAATTTAATTTAATAATTTTGCTTTCGTGATCCATAATCCTGATATAGTCGGGTGTTCGCTGGGTTAGATTTATACTTCCTTTTAATAAACCTGCGCACTCACGAGTTGTTCCGAAATACCCAATTCGGGTTGTCCAGGGTGCAGTGATGACGCCGATTATTGTACTTTTTGATGATTGAGCCTAACATACCAAATGTTGTGTGTCAAGAATTAGCAAACAACAATATATAGTAATACAGCTCGGTCAATCCATGGAAAATATCCATCTGTGAATGCAAGATTCATGGCGATCCGGAGGTGCCCGCCAATGCCCCCATCGTTTCTTTATAAGCAAAAGCCATGCCGAAGCATCAACGCTTGATAATATATAAATTACAAATACTTAAAAATTTATCCCAAGGATGTTTTCGGGGAATGGGTAAAAAAGTTCACAAAAACTGTGTGATTTATTTCACACCTATTTCAAGATCCGACAACCAACCTGTTTTTTATAATTGACTAAATTCCAGATTCCGGTAAGAATAGTAGATCCCTACGGGCTTACCCCCGTAGTCATCTGCTAATTTTGGATAGAATCGGTTAAGTTCACGCTATGAACGAAAGAGACGAGCAGGAATTTATCAATATCGCTATTTTGGAGAATGTCATAGAGGCGCAACTGATTGCTTCCATCCTGAACGAACACAACATTCCCCATCGGATACGATCTTTTCATGATACGGCTTATGATGGGTTGTTTCAATTCCAAATGGGCTGGGGCGCACTCTGTGCACCCCTTTCGAACAAAGGGGAAATCCTTGAAATTTTAAACGACGTCAGATCAAAAATTTTCGACAATCAAGAATAACCGATTATACTCGCCGTGAACGATTATCAAAAGGAGGTTAAGCCATGTCTGGAAACCAAACTGTTCCTTCAAAGGATTTTGAAGAAGCATTAAAAATCGGCCGCCCACCTAACGTGGCAAAACTTTTCCCCAATTCAAAGGCCCTGATCGTCAGCGGAAAGTTTATTGACCGTGCAATGCTCCAAAAGGGTAAGGCCATCGCCATGGCTGCCAACGGTCGAAACAATTTTGTTATTCGAGGCGCGCTACAGGCCGCCCAGCGAGCAAATGCCGCCATTATCATAGAAATCGCCAGATCCGAAGGCGGCGCCGATGCATATTGTGCGGTCAATTACTGGAACATTGCCCGGCAGGTGGATGCCGTCTGCAACGAACTGGGCATCACAGTCCCGGTGGCCATTCACGCAGACCATTATGGAATCAAGAACGAACAGGATGTCGCTGATGCCAAAATTGAGATTCCAACGCTGTTTGAAGCAGGAATGACCTCCATTGCCATTGATGCATCCCATCTGCCCGATGATCAGAATCTGATGGCCAACCTGGAACTGAACCCCTTTGTTCCTGTTTGGGCCGGTCTTGAAACCGAGGTCGGTGAAATTAAAGGAAAAGAGGGGCTCTCAACCGTGAAAGAAGCTTTGTTTCTGATACAGGGCCTGAACGCGCACGATATTTTTCCGGATTGGATCGCTTTAAACAACGGAACAACCCACGGCATCGAGGCCAGCGGTCAGGGGATACAGGTCGATTTAACCGCAGAAATTCACCAGGCTCTGACAAAATATCAGGTTTCCGGCGCCCAGCACGGCACATCCGGAAACAGCTCCGACAGGTTGCTGGAAATAGCGGCTAAAACCCGGACAACCAAAGCAAATGTGGCCACCGCTCTGCAAATGATCTCCTGGGGCCTCGAAGTCAACGACTACGGCAATGCCATACTCGACGAAGACGGCAAATTCATCAAGATTAAGGATCAGGGGGTCACCGAAGAAATGTGGAAAGAGATGACCGCCTATGCTGAATCCAAAGGACTTAAAGGAGGGAATTACAAGAAACTCAACCTGCCGTTCGAAAATAAGTTGATGGGACAGCCGAAAACAGTCAGAGAACGAATGATTAAACGGGTTGAGGCGTTTATTTATAACATGCTTGTAAACGTCTTCAATGCAAAAGACACGACACCCCTTGCCATCAACGCCATCCTCGAGGTTGGAACATTTGATCCGGGCCCCAAAGCACACCGCATAGAAGACCCCGATGAATGGACTCCGGAAAAAATCGCCCAAAGGGCGGCTTTGATCACTTCCGATAAAGGCCCGGAGGGGGATTTCGACGATTAACCATGCGGAAAAAAAATTTTTGTTATTATTGCGGCGCAGGACTCACAAAAAAAATATTTGAAGGGTGCCTGCGCCTTTTCTGTGACCACTGCAATGAACCCCTTTATGAAAATCCCATACCGGCCACCTGCCTTGTTGTCGTGGACAATAGTGAGAGAGTACTTCTTGTAAAACGGAGTGTAGCGCCCAAAAAAGGTTTCTGGTGCCTCCCAGGCGGGTTTATGGAACTTGGTGAAACACCGGAAAAAGCGGCTTTAAGAGAGCTAAAAGAAGAGACCGGGCTGTCGGGACAGATCGATATGCTCCTTGGCGTCTCCAGCAACCCCAGCGCCCAATACCACACCGTATTAATGGTGGGCTATCTGGTCAAAAACTATACCGGCACCCTTATGCCCGGCGATGATGCAGATGATGCTGCCCGCTTTAATTATGATGAATTGCCGGAAATCGCCTTCGAGAGCCATGCCAGTTTCATCAGAATGTATTACGCAGCCTATTCCGTGTGATATGCCGGCCGCGGGGCGGCATCGACGCACTTTATCCCTGCCAGGCCCGTTTAATGGAAAATATACATGACTAAAACAGGACTCGTATACGACGAAATATATCTAAAGCACGACACCGGTTCCCACCACCCTGAAAAAGCCCAAACACATCACCGCTTTTTCCATCCTTCAAACGTTCTCAACTTCCAAACTTCTTTTTTGCTTAATACTGCACAAATACATAACCGCCTTTTCCATTGGTGTCCTCATATAACGGCTCAGGCAGGTTTTCCTTCCATCGTTCATACTTCCTCGATTTTGCGATAAGCACCACGTGCCCTTTTTCGGC